>NZ_JBQFQR010000033.1:0-36162 GCF_056536985.1 Ruegeria sp. CH8
GCGACACCCACGCCTATGGCGAAGAGGGCGTCCGCTTCTACACCAAGCAGAAGTCCATCATGCAGCGCTGGCCCGAGAGCATCTCCAAAGGTGCTGAATTCAACATGCCGGTTGCAAGGTAACCGTCTGGTTGGGAGGAGGAACCATGCAAAAACCTGAAGACGAAAAACTGGAAGGTGGGCCTCTTTCGGGGATCACAGTACTGGATTTCTCGCGTGTGTTGGCAGGGCCATATTGCACAATGGTGTTGGCTGATCTTGGCGCACGCGTGATCAAGGTGGAAAAGTTTGGGACGGGCGACGACACACGCGCCTTCCCCCCGTTTGTTGACGCTGAAAGCGCATATTTCATGTGTTTCAACCGCGGCAAGGAAAGCATCGTTCTGGATGTGAAATCGCCCCGGGATCGTGAGCTTCTGGAACGTTTGTTGGACACCTCGGATGTTCTGGTGGAAAACTTCCGCCCCGGCGTCATGGACCGTTTGGGATATGGTGCGGAACGTCTGGCCAAGACGCACCCGCATCTTATCTATGCGTCGATTTCGGGTTTTGGTCATTCCGGCCCGATGACTGATCTGCCCGGCTATGACATGGTGGTTCAGGCCATGGGCGGCGTCATGAGCCTGACCGGTTGGCCCGGTGAACAACCCGCGCGTGTCGGCACCAGCTTTGGCGATCTCGGCGCGGCCCTGTTCGGCGTGATTGGCATTCTGTCGGCGCTGTACAAACGCACCAAGAACGCACAAGGCGAGCGGGTTGATATCGGCATGCTCGATTGTCAGGCCGCGCTGATGGAAACAGCCCTTGCGCGCTATGACGTTGAGAATGTTGTGCCGACACGGACAGGCGACTGTCACCCATCGCTGGCACCGTTCGAGACTTTTCAGGCGGCAGACGAGCGTTTCGTGATTGCGGCAGGGAATGACCAATTGTTCCTGTTGATGGCCGATGCTCTGGAAGCGCCGGAATTGGCTCTGGACCCCGACTTTGCAAGCAACGACTTGCGCGTGCGCAACCGCCCCAAGATGGTCGCAGCCATTGATGCTGTAACTTCGAAAAAACCGGTTGAGCATTGGTTGGATGCATTGAATGAGGCCGGTGTCCCATGCGCCCCGATCAACACGATCGATCGCCTGTTGGATCATCCGCAGCTTCTGTCGCGAAACATGATCGTTCACGTCGAGGGGCAGGGCAAGAAACCGTTCCGCACTGCGGGCAATCCCACCAAACTCTCAGCTTACAAAGACATGGATCCCACCGAGCCGCAGGTCGCACCGGGGTTGAACGAGCACCGTGAGGCTATTCTGGCCGAAAAGATGGCTGGGTTCGAAGCCTATGACCACAACGTCTCGGCCAAGACACGCCAAGACATTGAAGCGCCCGCTGAGGGTACGAACTGGACCGAGTTTGGTCTGAAAAGCTGAAGCACATTCCAGGAGAAAACTCATGACGACCAGCAAGGCCAAAGCCAAGGCAAAACCTGTCAGCATCAACACCGATGCACAGGTAGAAGAAACCGTAAAGAAACCAGTTCGCACTACGCTTGAAGAGATCATTGTCGAGCGGCGCGAAAGCGTCGGCCTGATCACTCTGAACCGGCCCAAAAGCCTGAATGCACTTAACCTTCAGTTGGCTTACGAGGTCATGCAGACCTTGAAAGAGATTGACGCAGATGATCGGATCGGTGCCGTAGTCATCACCGGCAGCCCGCGCGCCTTTGCAGCCGGTGCCGATATCGAGGAAATGGCGGAAAAGCACCTGGTGGACCTGTTGGCAAATGACATTTTTGCCGATTGGGATCAGATGCGCTTTATCAAAAAGCCGGTGATCGCAGCGGTTAGCGGCTTTGCTTTGGGGGGTGGTTTCGAACTGGCGTTGATGTGTGATTTCATCATTGCCAGCGAAGACGCTCAGTTTGGTTTGCCGGAAATCAAGCTGGGCATTCTGCCGGGTATCGGCGGATCTCAGCGCCTGACCAAATCCATCGGCAAAGCCTTTGCAATGGACCTGATTCTGACCGGGCGCACGATTGGTGCGGACGAAGCCAAGGCATCCGGGATCGTGGCCCGCGTAGTGCCAACTGAAGATCTGCTGCAAACCGCCTTGGAGGCTGCCCATCAGATTGGGGGCCTGAATGCCCCTGCCGTGGCCATGGCCAAGGAAGCGGTAAACAATGCGCTTGAAACAGGTCTTTCGGCCGGTGTGCTGCATGAACGCCGATTGTTCCAAGCTGCCTTTGCGACCGATGGTCAAAAGGAAGACATGGCTGCATTCATCGCAAAACGCGCCCCTGTATTCCGTAACCGTTAACGGCAGTACAGAGACGTGACCTACGTTGTAGTTGAAAAGCAAGGCCGGGCCGGGGTGATAGGCCTGGACCGGCCAAAGGCGATGAACGCGCTGAACCTTGAGATGGTCCGGGACATAGATGCTGCGCTTAGCAAGTTTCAGGACGATCCAGAGGTTCACTGTGTCGTCCTGCAATCGCACCATGATCGGGCCTTCTGCGCAGGCGGAGATATGCGCAGGGTCAGAGAGTTAAGCCTGGAAGGCAAATTCGACGAGGCCGAGCGTTTCTTTGAAGAAGAATACGCTCTGATCGAACGGATCTCACAATACTCAAAACCCTATATCTCGCTAATTGACGGGATCTGTATGGGCGGTGGAATGGGCCTTTCGGTTCATGGCACCTACCGGATAGCGACCGAACGCGCGGTGTTTGCCATGCCGGAAACCGCCATCGGGTTTATTCCCGATGTGGGAGGAAGTTATTTTCTTTCGCGAATGCGGCACTACGCCGGGATTTGGATGGGGCTGACAGGCGCTTCTGTTCGCGGCTTTGATGCTCATGGGCTTGGTGTTTCGACGCATATGACCGAAGCAAAGTCCCTGCCTGAGCTTCGCGGCGAGTTGTGTCATACTGATCGGCCCATCAACGATATCTTGTCTGATCTGTGTGCGACGGTTGGTTATCAGCCGAGTACTTTGACACTGGCGGAAACCACCATGTGTTTTGACCAAGCAAGTCTTTGCGGTATTTTTGAATGTTTGGAGCGTCGGCACAGCAGTGCGAAAACGAACGCGCTGAAGGTGCTGAATAAAGTGTCGCCCTACAGCTTGCAGGAAACCTTAACTCTACTGCAAAACGGTAAGGAGTTGTCTCTGTCGGAATGTCTGGGGCAAGAGTTTGAAGCAATGCGCCGTTCAATTCGTCACCCAGACTTGGCCGAGGGCGTGCGGGCAGTGTTGGTCGACAAGGATCACTCACCCAACTGGCAGCCTGCGTGACTTTGTTTTCTTGTTTAAAGTCTATAGGTCGGCTCCAAGGGTCGGGAGCAAAAGAGCGAGGTGGGCGGTTTGGTTCGTGTCACTTGTCAGTCCTGGCGAACACGGAATTCACGATGCCAAACGACCATGGCGCCGTAACATACCACTGGTCATCAGTTGATTTCTCAGGATCGAGATAGAGAAAATGGCACAGATCGCGCCCCTGGTGCACGGAGGGTATGTTTCGGCATACCTGATCGCCAACAATCCTCCACGTTCCGGACAATGGTATTCCATTCATCCACTCAAAATTCATCACTATCGTTCCATCTGAATTACGGTCCTCTGAATAAGGAGCACCGAACGGCCCAACGGAGTGCTGTTCTTCGAAAGCACCTGAATGCAAAAGAACCAATTCATTATGAGCGATGCGGTCAGCCTCGCGCCCTTCGTGAAAGTTGAAAGGCCACTCTGGCAACCCCGCTCCCAACATTGCTTCTTCGAAAACGGAAAAAGCATGCGGATCCTTGTAGATTGCAAACCACGGCTTCATCCAGTTTAGATTGAGCCAGACATTGTTTTTCAGAAACAAGTCCATGTAAGCCTGTGCAGCCTTGGTGTCCCCTTCCCGAAAATTTGCCTCTGCGAGATTCCGATAATGCTGTTCACGCAATTCTTCTTTTGGGATACTGTTCAGCAGATCCAGCGCTCGCCTGCTGTTGCCAGCGCGCAAGTAGTTCCATGCTAGATCTCCCTTTTCGCCAGAATTTAGTCTTGGCGACAATTGCTCATACTCTTGAAATTCCATAATTGCTTCTTCGTAATTTCCTTCGGAGGTCAGGCTCATTCCGAGAACAAGGCGGAGCATTGGATTGGTTGGATCATTGAAAACGGAGCCCCTCGCCAGAGCGAGAGCACGGTCTGGTTCGATTTGCTCTATAAGAGCGCGAACCTGTAGGGCAGTGGCTTCAGGATTGCGCGGATCGCTTTGAAGAACCTGCTCAATCAACTCGGAGAATGAAGTCTGAGCATCAAGTGTAAACTTGATCGTGTTGAAGCTCCCCTCCCATATCTGGAAGTTGGCTTCGGCACTCCCCAACTTTGCGTCGGTGAACTGCGGGTCCATCGACATTGCCTCGTCAAACAAAGGAAGCGCTTTTCCGATGTCCGTGAAGTCTTTACTATCTAGCAGCCTCTTGCCACTCGCATATGCCACGTAAGCCGCCGGGTTTTGCGTTGGCCGGTTTTCTAGAATGTTTCGCTCTACTTCGTTGAGCTTCACCTCCATTGTGCCCGCTGCTTTCAGCTTCAACGTTACAAGCATGTCCAGCAGTTGATCAGCCTCTCCCTGAAAAACCTGTTCCCAAACCACGTCGTCGCCCGACGCCAATGCATCCCGAAGTCGAGCATGAATTTCAATTGCCCCATTGTTCGATTTTGCTGAACCATCCAAGACGTACCGAACGCCCAGATCCTGAGCCACTTGACTTTCTTCGACGTCGATCCCCTCATAAGATTTTGCGATACTATAAGGTGTAATCTCCAATTGCTTCAGACGTGCAAAGGATAAATGCAAGTTCTCTGTGACCGCATCGGCGAATACTTGTTCCGAAGGGGTGTGGGCTTCGAACGGAACAACTAGAAGTTTTGAATTCCGCGTTTCTTCCCTTGGAAAAACAAAGGTGAATACGAACAAAGCAAGACCAGCCGTGGCGCATATAGCAGCGCTTGCAAATATGCTTTTTCGCTTGAATACTGCCGACTTGGGTAATGGGACAAACTTTCCTGCGTCGCTCTTGTCCAGCAATACGCGATAGGCTCGAACGGGTTGCGAGATATTTTTGACGAACAGCTCGTCCGCATCAGCGAATCCCAATTCCACCTTGCCAATTACATTTTTGAAGACGCCTTCTGAGATCATTATGCCGCCGGCGTCAGCCAAAGCTTCAAGCCGGGCAGCCAAGTTTACGCCATCCCCAAAAATATCTTCGTCATCGACAACAATTTCGCCGGCATTTACGCCAACGCGATAAGCAATGCGTTTGTGTTCTTCGCTGTCGATCTCAAGATTTGCAATGCGGCGTTGAAATGCAGCGGCCCATGTCACCGCGTTAACGGTGCTATCAAATTCGATCAACGCTCCATCGCCAGTTGTTTTGACGATCCGACCACCATGTTCTGATGCCAGTGTCTCGATCACGTCCTTCTGAATGACTTTCAGGCGAATAAGAGTGTCCGCTTCGTCCTGTTCGATCAACCGACTATACGCGACCATATCGATTGCGGCGATTGCAGCTAACCTTCTGATCCCGTGTGCACTCTGCATTTCTTCCTCGAGGAATTCTCGAATTTTTGAAATTGGTTCGCATAATAAACACAAAAACCTGCGGGCCGTCACTAGGAAGCTAAGTTGCCCCAACGAAGAAAATCAACGTCGACATCGTCCCGCGTCGCGTGAGTTCAGCCAACCTTTGATTTTGCGATCCCAGCGAACGGCAGGTTCGGCGGGCCGCGTCGCAGCATCAGTTTACATAGCTCAATGACCGGTTCGGGTCGCCCGCGAAGACGGTCCAAATTCTTAGGTTTCATTGGCCTCAGCGATTGCTAGCGCGTCTTCAAGCTCGACGCCCGAATACCGGACTGTGCTGTCCAAGCAGAATTTGAACTGCGCGCAAGTTGCCGGTTTTCTTGTAGATCTGGGTCACCTTTGTCCGCCTCTTTGCAACTTGACCCAACGCGCATACTGTAAATGCATGAGCAAGTTCCGAAATGCCCGACAATCCGACGCACAGCGATGCTTTGAGATCGAAACTGCTGCCTATGAAGGCGACGAAGCAGCAACCCTTGAAAAGATTTCCAAGAGGATCGAGGTCTATCCCGATGGTTTCCTAATTCTTGGGGAACAAGACGAGATTGTTGGCTTTATCAATTGCGGATGTGCCCATGAAGTCGAAATGTCTGATGAGGAATTTACGGAGCTTGTGGGGCATGACCCCGACGCACCTAATGTCGTCATCATGTCCGTCGTAGTGGACCCAGAGGAGCAAGGTAGGGGCCATTCAAGGGCGCTGATGGACGAGTTCGTCGGACGGATGAGACGGATGGACAAAGCAACGATCTATCTAATGTGCAAAGAACACCACGTGCCGCTCTATCAGAAGCTTGGCTTTAGTTATCTGAAGCCTTCTGCTTCCGACCACGGGGGAATGGCATGGCATGAAATGACTTTGACGCTCTGAATTCTTAGGGGTGAGAAAATGATACCACTTGAAACGCCTTTGAGATTGGCCGGAGAAGCTGATGCTCATGCACTTGCGGACTTGGTGAACTTTGCAGGAGAAGGCCTGCCACTCCATGTCTGGACCGGGCTGGCACGGGACGGCGAGGATCCTTGGGCCGTCGGTCGCGCGCGGCAGGTTGAAAAGGCACGAGAAGGGCAAGTGGTGGTATTTGACTTTGGAAACGGGGCGGTTGCCGGTCTTACGGGCTATGGGATTGGATCTGAACCAGAAGAAATTGGAGATGACTTCCCAGCCTTTTTCCGTCCCTTGCAGGAGCTGGAAAACAAAGCGTTAGACAGTTGGTATGTCAATGTTTTGGCTTGCTACCCAGAGAACCGTGGTCAGGGACTTGGTTCGAAGCTACTTGATGTCGCCGACGAGATAGCCCGCAACGCGGGGTACAAAAAAATGAGTGTTATTGTCGCCGATGAAAACTTGGGAGCGAGACGTTTATACGAGCGAAAGGGATACACTGAGATGGATAAAGCCCCATGCGTCAAAGACGGCTGGGAGACCGAAACCGAAAACTGGGTTCTACTCGTCAAGTCGCTGTCCTGACGTTGAGCCTAAAGTGAATAAACAAAGCACAAGTTCCGATTTCAAATGAGTTCAGCGTTCCGCATACCTTCGGCGAGACTCTATTGTATACATTGGATCACGCAGGCGAAAATCGTGTCTAGAGCATTGAGGCGACCAAAACCACTATCGCATATAATTTAGCCTAAATTCCTGCGGTGTTCGTCCCGTTCGGGTTCTGAAGAAACGTGTAAATGCAGGAGAATTGGCGTAGCCCAGTTCAAAGGAGATCTCGGTTATCGAGATTGAGGGATCTGCAAGCATCGCCTCAGCTTTGGAAAGGCGTGCGTCCGAGACCAACTGGCGATGAGAGAGACCCAACCATTTGAGATGCCTACGATATGTACGGGCGCTCATTCCGAATGCTCTGGCCATGCTCTCTGACAAGCATTCTGGCGCAGCGCGACCAAGGTAAGTCTCAAGGCAAGCACGCATCGAATAAACATCCGCTTCCTGAATACCAACATTCGTACCTGCAGCTTCACTCTTGAGGACGACGCCGTTGGCCTTGGCAAGCAACTCATCCAAATCGAATGCCATACCCATTGTGCGTTGGCTGAGACTTATTGGCAGTTCACGCCATGCGCCTGGAAGATCCGCTTTACGAACATGGCTGGATAGACGCAAGGCACGAGGCTTGACCTTACGGCCGACGACCCGTCGCACCGATTGCAATCCAACTTCCAAGTTGTATTGCTGCACCGGCCAATTGTCAGTGAAGTCGGTGGTGCCCGCTGTACGCAACAACCATATGCGTGCGCCGTCGCGCTCGGTCAGGAACGCTGCGCCATAGAGAATTGCGGAAATGCGCCGCGCGATGTGCTCAACCGCTTCGACACCGGTGATTGAACGCGAAAGGGCAATATTTGCCACAGAAGTTTGCTCTGACGCAGATGGTGTTCGGAGTGTCTCTAAAAAATAAGTTGGATGATTGATACGACGGTCGAGCTTTACCATGAACTTCTCGGCGGCGCGCAATGAAATGATGCCGCGGGGCTGAGAAACAATCGACCCAGGCAGACCCGCATCCTCTGCCAGGCGCTCAACTTTCGACAGCGGCAACGGCACGGCGTCAAAGAAAGGTTGCGCAACAGAGGCTTGAACCGAAGCAAATGGCGTCATAGCGGGGCCCCACTTCAAAGTATCTGGCGATGGCTTCCCTGGGCCTGACAAACGGACGTGACCGGAAATGGTAAGCAGAACCACCTGAGAACAGCTAACATGCTATCACAGTTTGTTTATTAGGGAAGCAGATATGAAACCGAATAGGAACGCGAAACTGCTGTGCGTGGCAGTGGTTTCTGGAATGTCGATGATTGCTTCGGCACTGCCTGCGCTGGCCCAGGAACAACCAAATATTCTTGTCATCTGGGGTGATGACATCGGCCAATTCAACATTTCCGCTTATAACAATGGCATCATGGGATACCGCACCCCAAACATCGACCGACTTGCGGATGAAGGCGCCATGTTCACGGATTGGTATGGCGAGCAAAGCTGCACCGCCGGTCGCGCTGCCTTCATAACGGGTCAATCTCCGATCCGGTCGGGGTTGACCAAAGTGGGCCTTCCAGGCGCTCCAGAGGGTATGGACGAACGAGACCCCACCATTGCAACGGTACTAAGCGCGCAAGGTTATGCAACGGGCCAATTTGGCAAGAACCACTTGGGTGATCGGGACGAACACTTGCCTACAAATCATGGCTTTGACCTGTTTTTCGGCAACCTTTATCACCTCAATGCGGAAGAAGAACCCGAGAATGTAGACTATCCTCGTGATCTGGTCTTGTCAGATGGTCAAAGTTTCACAGATGTCTTCGGCCCTCGCGGCGTAATCCGCTCATCTGCGGACGGTCAAATCGAGGACACAGGTCCTCTGACCCGCAAGCGTATGGAAACCGTCGACGAAGAAACGCTTGTTGCAGCATTGGACTTCATGGACACTGCCGTTGAACAACAAAAGCCTTTCTTTGTCTGGTGGAATTCCACCCGTATGCATGTCTTCACACACCTTAAAGAGGAAAGCGAAGGCGTTACAGGGCAGGGCATCTATGCCGATGGCATGGTGGAACATGACGGCCATGTCGGACAGTTGCTGGACAAGCTCGACGAGCTTGGCATTACAGAAAACACAATCGTCATGTACTCAACTGACAATGGGGCAGAGACCTTCACTTGGCCTGATGGCGGAACCACTATGTTCCGAGGTGAAAAGAACACCCAGTGGGAAGGTGGCTTCCGTGTGCCGACAATGATCCGCTGGCCCGGCGTGACCGAACCGGGCACCATCATCAACGAGATCGGTGCGCACAACGACATGTTCACGACACTTGCCGGTGCTGTGGGGCAAACCGAGATCAAGGCGCAGTTGCTGAGTGGCCTGACCATTGGCAACAAAGAATACAAGGTGCACCTGGATGGATATGACTTGGGGCCCGCGCTTCGGGGTGAGGCTGACTGGCCACGCAACGAGTTCATTTACTGGACAGACGATGGGTCCGTGGCAGCGCTGCGGCGCGGAGATTGGAAGATCAATTTCCTTGAGCAGGAAGCCCATGGCTTTGATGTCTGGTCTGAACCTTTCAAGGTTTTGCGATTTCCCGCGCTTACGAACCTACGGATGGACCCCTTTGAGCGCGCCAAGGAAGAAAACGCGATGGGTTATGTACGCTGGGCAGCCGAGCGTATGTATGTGATCGCACCTGCCTCAGCTTACGTCGCGCAATGGCTTCAGAGCTTTGAAGAATACCCTCCACGCCAGGCGCCCGGCAGCTTCAATCTTGAGAATGTCATGGACATGGTAATGGCCGGGTCAAACCAGTAATTTACCTGCCGATTGCGTAGTCCTTGTACGAAGGCGGCCTCTGTATGGTCGCCTTTGTCACTGACTAACTAAGGGGTAAATAGGTGGCGCAACATCCGTAAACTTAGAAAAGCTTCTTCTTGACAGACAGAGTTTAAAACCCGCTTGGGGCACGTTCGAATATGAAGGCTGAAAAGAGGGGATGACTTAGCAGTTTGTTTTCCAGTGAATGATTACTAAAGTTGATTGAATCTATCCAAGCTGAATTAACGACTGTCTGAAATTTCAAAATAGCGTGGTAGCTATGCCGGATGCGCTCTCAAAGACTGAGCTAATAAAACTGACTCAACAGATACAGTTGGGTGAGCGCATTGCCGCGGAGAATGTTCCTGCCTTTCTAGAACATGAGTTTCCCGAGAATACTTCTTTTGGGAAGTTCATGTTAAAAGTTGCCGGTTGGATTTCATTGTTTTTTGCCTCCGTGCTGGTGATCTTTCCAGAAGTCGGCGAAAAGTTGATAGAAATCCTTCCTGATTTTTTCTTGCTGCCGGAACGGTTGGCTAAAGCTCTGGACTATCTATGGGGTCTCGTTGGTAAGCCGGTGAAGAAACAACACCTTATGTATCACTTGCCAAATATAATTATCTACGCATTTGGCGTTGCAGGGATCAGATTGCTTTGGAGAAAAATACATAGAAACAACTGGAAGGACCAGGTTGAGGACGCCCAGAAGAAGCTGAGAAGCCAGGTCGAAGAGGGGACAGGACGCTTTGATTTTCAACCTGGCTTCTCTCTATTGTTTGTCGGAGATGGCGATCGAATTGCCAAAAGTCTGGTGTTGGACAATCCATATATTGGCCCCACGATATCTTCTAAGCGGCCTGATTTTTCTCCGCTTTGGGGCACTTTAACTCCTGGCGAAGGTGATGGCGGCTTAGAGCGCGTGTTGGCACAATTCAATTCTCACGAAGCAGGAGAGTACCTATTGTTCCCTGTTGTCGACACACATTTGTTTTTGCCCGGCCCGAAAGAGTACGACGTACCACCACATCGCATAGAAATCGCGGTTCGACGAATTAGAGAGCTTGAGAAGTCAAATGGTTGGCTGAAGAAACGAATATTGATCGTCGGAGATCGAGAGCAAATGAGCCGTTTCATGACGACTTCGGCGGATGGTCTATTCAATTCGGAACATGACACCGTAACATTGCAAACAATTGCTGATAAGTATGAGAATATATCCCTAGTCGATCCAACGGATGTGACCCTGAAAAAGATCATCGATATAGCAGACGGACGCCAAATTCTTTTTCGAGCTTCAGCAGAAGGGGTGGAAAAGTATGGATCTGCGTTCTACCACAGACTGTCGCGTCTTGGTTATGAGGCCAAGCGTTATGGGTATTTGACGGTTGGATACGATATTTCAGATCTTGAGACAGAACATCAGATCGTGGCAACGGGAAATTCAGACTATTTGCCTGTTATTCTTTCAAGAGAGATTTTCGATCTGCTGTCCGAGGAACACCTAAATTTGGGCGACTTTATTTTCGTTCCGCATCTTATCAAACGAGAATTGCAGATTCTGGTGGAGGAAAACTAGACCTGATCACCCCTTCGATTGTCGCGCTGAAATTTATGGCATTTGTGATTGACGGCTTTTTCCGCTTTTTTGGCGCTTTGCGAAATTAGGCATTTAACGTCCGCTTCGGGCGTATATTTTTGAAGAACTCTTCCTTGATAGACGCATGGACTGCTGATTCAATTCTTCTAATGGGGGGAGGATTGGCTGTGATGGGACCGAGGCGGGAAGCGCAATTGTCGCTGTTCTATAAGTTCTCATTGGAGAACCACGTTCCCCAAGATCACTTGCTTCGGTCGATTGATCGATTTGTTGATCTGAGCATCATTCAAGCCCATCTCGCTGATTTTTACAGCCACACTGGTCGTCCATTTGTCGGTCCCGAGTTGCTGATCCGGATACTGGTGGCCGGTTATTGCTTCGGCATCCGTTCCGAGCGGCGGCTGTGCTAAGAGGTGCATCTGAACCTGGCATATCGATGGTTCTGTCGCTTCGATCTGAATAAGCGTATCCCGGATCACTCGACGGTGTTTTCAGATTAGCTTTGCTTGAGTAGGGCAGGTCGGTTGCGTAGCTTTTGCCATGCCCAGACCTGCCTCTTTTAGATACTTAAAAACCAGTCCCGAGATCATCCGCTTGGCGGTGATGCTGTACATCCGATTCCCGATCTCGCTTCGGAACATCGAAATTCTGCCGCACGAACGCGGGGTCGACGTTAGCCACGAAACCGTCCGATATTGGTGGAACAGGTTCGGTCCGATGTTCGCCTCCGAGACCAGACGAAAGCGAGTTCAGCCGCTGCGCGCGTCCTCTGAATGGAAGTGGCACCTAGACGAGGTTTTCGTGAAGGTGAATGGCAAGCGGCATTATCTTTGGCGGGCTGTTGATCACGAAGGTGAGGTGCTGGAAGCAGTCGTCACCAAACGTCGAAACAAGCAGGCGGCATTGAAATTCCTCAAGAAATTGTTGAAGCGCCGTGGCTGTGCGGAAGAGATTGTGATGGAACGCTTCGCATCGTATCGGGCCGCTCTCAGAGAGCTTGGTGCCGCCGAAAAACAGCAGACGGGCAGGTGGCTCAACAACCGCGTTGAGAATTCGCACCTTTCTTTCCGACGACCAGAACGCCATGCAACGGTTCTGGTGCATGCGAAGTTTACAGAAATTCGCCTCCGTCCATTCCTCCGTCTCTAATCACTTTAGCAAGGAAAGATCACTCGCAAGCCGAAACACCTTCAAGCTGACACGCATCGCCGCTCTTGCCGAGTGGCGTCAGCTTTGTTCCGGATGGGTTCGTGGTTTCCGCGGCAAACTGAGCCTGGTTCGAATTTGTCTGACAGCACCCCCAGAACAACAATGTAGTTTGGCAACGCTGCACGGTCTGTCTCAAACGGGATCGCACGCACAAGAGTGCCCCCATGCCTTCGACCAGGTCGTCGCGCTGCGTCGTGCAGACTTAGTGAACAAAGTCGCCGTCTGGTTCAAGCCGCCCCGCGATGCGCAGGATGTTTTGAACCAAAGCCAGCTCAGTCGGGATAAAACCCGCTTCCGTCAGAATTGAGACGCGCACTGTGGTCATGGCGACCTCAGCTGCGCATCAGAATGTATTCCGGATCGTAAGGTGATGATTGGATGACTTCTGCGCCCACAAGATCACCGTACATATCCAGTAGCATTGTGGTCCCTGCGGCGGCCAGGTCGGGGTTCACGAAGGCATAGGCGAGGTTAAGTCCCGTCCGGTGTCCCCAATCCCCCGAGGTGATGGTGCCGACGACCGTGTCGCCCTGCATCAGCGAGGCACCGCCATGGGCCGGGGCGTGGGTCGCGTCGACCTTAAGAGTCACCAATTGCTTACATTTGCCTTCGGCGCGGCGTTTCTGCAGGGCGTCTTTGCCGATGAAATCGCCCTTGTCCATTTTTACAAAGCGGTCCAGAGAGGTTTCGAACGGGTCGAACTCGGTCAGCAAGTCGGCCTTCCAGTGCAAAAAGCCCTTCTCCATCCGCATCGATTCCACCGCGCGCGCGCCAAAGAGTTTCATTCCTTGCGCTTCACCAGCCGCACGCAACGACAGATAGGCAGCATAGAGCGACGCATTAGGCACGTGGATTTCATAGGCTAGTTCGCCCGAGAAGCTGACGCCCACGATGGTGGCGGGTGCAAAGCCGATATAGCATTCGCGGACTGAAAGCCACGGGAAGGCCTCTTTCGACCAGTCGCCACGCGAACAGGCCGACAGCACGTCGCGCGCCCTAGGTCCGGCCAGTACCATGATGGTCTGATCGTTGGTCAGGCTGCGGATTTGTACATCCTCGTCATCGCGCCGGTGCTGCGTTAACCAATCCATGTCGTGATATTCACTGGCCGCCGCCGAACCATACCAGACCCTTTCGGGGCCGCGGTCGCTGGCGGGCAGGTTGGCGACGGTGGCCTCTGCCTTGATCATACCGTGATGGTTAAGCAGATAGCCCAGACCGACACGGCCCGCGCGTTTTGTAACATTGCCGCAGAACATGCGATCGAGGAAGACATGGCGGTCCGTGCCGGTGATCTCGAACCTGTTAAAGCCGTTCACCTCGCACAGGCCGACATTCTCCTGCACATTCTTGATCTCGCCTGCGACGACTTCAAAGGCTTCGTCAAATTTGAAGGTAAGGCTTGGGTGAAAGTCGGGGGATGGCTTGATGTAGTCGACGCGTTCCCAGCCGTTCACCACGGTGAACTCGGCACCCTCTGCGGCCAGAACCGGCGTCAGTGGTGTGGTCTTGGCCGGGCGTCCGGCGGGGCGGTGTTCATGCGGGAAGTGGAAGCGGAATTCGTTCTGATAGTCCTCGATGGCTTTCAGTGAGGTCAATTCAACATTCGTGTGGCCGGTAAATCGACGCGGATCGAGACACCACGTGTCATAACATGCCTCGCCATGCACGATCTGTTGCGCCAACAGCCAGCCATGGCCGCCTCCTTCACCAAGCCCCGCGCGCAGGCCGATGATACAGAAGGCGTTGCGTTTACCGGGGATCGGCCCGACCAGAGGAGCCCCGTCGATGGTATAGGTGATTGGACCGTTCACGATGGATCGGATGCCGGTTTCTTCCAGAGCAGGCATCCGCTCAAACGCTCCGGCTAAAACATCCATGACACGTTCCAGATCGTCGGGGCAGAGGGCGTTCACAAAGTTCGGATCAATCCCGTCCATGCCCCAAGCTTTGCAGTCTTGCTCATAGAACCCGACCAGCAGCCCGCCCTTTTCCTGACGGCTGTAATAGTCACTGATCGGGCAGCGCAGCAGCGGCATCCGGTGGCCCGCTTCGGCGATGCCGGGAATATCCTCGGTCAGGAAATATTGATGTTCCATCGAGGCAACCGGGTGATGCACACCCATCATCGCGCCCACTTCATTCACCCGGTAACCGCAGGCGTTGACGACGATATCACAGTCGATATCGCCGTGTTCCGTGTGCACGGTCCAAGTGTCATCCCTGTGCTGGGTCAGCGCGGTGACAGGGGTGTTGCGATAGACCTCGGCCCCGGCCTTGCGCGCGTGATAGGCCAGCGCCTGACACAGCTGCGCAGGGTCGATGTCGCCGTCCAGGGGGTCCCAGAGACCGCCAAGCAGGTTTGTGGTGGAAATCAGTGGGTGGCGGCGGGCGCATTCTTCGGCATCGATCACCTCGAACTCGACCCCCATACCCCGCGCCATTGAGGCGAAATGGCGGTAGCCCTGCATTTGGGCCTCGGTATTAGCCAATCGAATGCCGCCATCCGCGTGATGATAGTTGATGGGGTATTCTGAGTTTTCCGACAACTCTTTGTACAGGTTGATCGAATGTGTCTTCAGCCCGATCATGGTCTGGTTCATGCCAAAATTGGTCACCTGCGCCGCCGAATGCCAGGTTGTGCCACTGGTCAGTTCGTTGCGCTCGACAAGAACCACGTCGCTCCAGCCCTCTTGGGTCAGATGATAGAGAGTTGAACATCCGGCAATGCCACCACCGATGACGACAACCTTGGTGCGGGATTTCATGTGACGCGAGCCTCCGACAATGAACTGGTCGAGATTGGCCTGAAGATTGGTGCGTTCCGCAATATTTTGCGCATTGTTCACAAGAAATCGAAATCAAAATTCGATTTTGTATGCGCACCAGTGAAATCGTTGAATTTGGGGAGTCAAAACTTGTTCTATCGCGACAAAATCCGATTGCATAAGGAGCGAACATGGCAGGGCAGCGTGGAAAGAGGGGTGGTCGGCGCGAGCGGCTGGCACAGCGCGCGGCCAAGCCGGCTATTGATCCCTGTCCGCCCGGTCAGATTGGTGGCGCATATAAGCCCCTCAGCGACGATGACCTGAGGCGAATCTACGACACCGCGCTGGACTTGCTGGAAAAACTGGGCGTGGGCGAAGTGCCCGAACGTCTGCAAGCCGATCTTTTGGCCATAGGCGCGACAGACAACGGCAAAGGGCGCATCCTGTTCCCGCCCGCGCTGGTAGAAGAGGCGATCGATCAGGCCGCCAAAACCTTTGTTTTGCACGGGCGCGACCCTGACCGCTCGATCGAAGTGGGCGGTAACAAGGTATATTTCGGTACCGGCGGCGCTGCGGTGCAAACGCTGGATATGGACAGCGGCCTCTACAGGCCGTCGACGCTGGATGATCTGCACAACCTAACCCGGCTTCAGGACACGCTGGCTAATGTCAGCTGGTACACCCGTTGCTGCGTTGCTACCGATGTTTCAGACAATTACGATCTGGACGTCAACACAGTATTTGCGCTGCTGAAGAACACAACCAAGCCCACGGCGACCTCGTTCACGCTGGCCGAATATGTTGCTCCAATCATCGAGATACTGGACATCGCCGCTGGCGGCCCGGGCGAATTCGCCAAACGCCCCTTTATGAAGGCCCATATCAGCCCGATGATCTCGCCCATGCGCTATGGTGAGGATGCGGTGGATGTCGTCTATGAATGTATCCGCCACAACATCCCGATCTCTTGCATTACCGCAGCTCAGGCCGGGGCCACTGCGCCTGCCACATTGGCCGGGTTCCTTGCACAGTCGCTGGCCGAAACGTTGGCCGCGCTCTTGATGGTACATGCAATCCAGCCTGGCTATCCGATGATCTTTTCCAACTGGCCGCTGGTGATTGACCTGCGTACCGGTGCATTCTCAGGCGGCAGTGGAGAGACCGCGGTGCTCAACGCAGCTTCGGCGCAGCTGTCAAACTGGCTTGGTCTGCCCTCGGGCGTGGCTTGTTCTATGACCGACGCCAAAGCCATAGACGCGCAATACGGGATGGAGAAGGGCATCACTTCGATGGCTGCTGCATTGGCCGGGGGGAACCTGATCTACGAAAGCTCAGGCATGACCGCTTCCTTGCTGGGGGCGAGCTTTGAGGCCTTCGTTTTGGATGATGAAATGCACTCGAACACCTATCGTGCCTTGCGGGGTATCGAAGTGACCGACGAAAACCTAGGCTTTGATGCGATCTGTGACACAGTTCTGGGCGAGGGACATTTTCTTGGTGGTCAGCACACTTATGCCGCGATGGAACGCGACTATTTCTACCCCTCGCTTGCCGACAGGGATGAACCGCGCACATGGGCTCAGAAAGGTGCTCAAGACGCTTGGGCGCGCGCCCGGGAACGTGCGCAAGAGATACTGAGAGAGCACAAGCCGCAATACCTGACGCCCGAGCAGGAAAAGGAAATCCGCACCCGGTTCAACATTCTTCAACCGTGATCGCCTATCAGTTGATGAGCCGAAAGCTTTCGTCTAGCCATGGGTTGCTTTGCACTTGTGGCGCAATTGCATAGTCGGAGATCAGGGCGCGCATTTTTCCGTCCACAAGTTCCAATACCGACCTTGAGCAATCCGGTGTCGCGACCAGGGCCAACGTGCGGGAAAAGCTCTTGCCCGGAAAGCGATGTATTCTGAGATGGCTGCTAAACCGCTTTGCGCGGGAGAACAGCAGCGGGGTCGTGATGGTCCATCCGGCACCTGATGCAACCATCGCCATCAGCGTCTGGTTGTTGCTGCATTCGAAACTGGACAGCGATGAAAATCCCAGCCGACGCAGTTGCGAGTCGATCTGTCGCGCAATGATCAGGTTGCTAGAGAATTTCAGAAACGGGAGGTCGCTGCGGCCTTCGACGATATCGGACACAGGGCGTTCACAACCCAGCGGCAGAACCACGACAAACGGATCACGCAGCAAAGGGCGTTCTTGCAAATCGCGAGCACGTTCATTTGGTGTGGTTGTGATCCCCAGATCGAGATGCCGACTGCCCAACATGTCGATGATCGTATGGCTGGAGTCCGTTTGGTACACAAAGTTGCAATTGGGCATGTGCCCCGACAGAAAAACAGCCAGTTCAGGTATGATGTCGCTGTCGAAATCTTCGATCGTCCCAACGCGCAACAGGCTCGCCTCAGCTATAGTTCCTGCCGATGCCTCGGCCTTGGCTTTGCGGATCGCGTAAAGTGCGTCGTCAATGTTACGTAAAAATACCTGTCCCTTGGGGGTTAGCACCATAGGTCTGCGCGCGTGATTGAATAGCTCGATCCCCAGATGATCTTCCAGATTGCGCAGGTGGTGCGAAACCGTACTGATCGTCAGGCCGGTCTCTTTAGATGCTGCCCGCAGCGATCCTTTGTGTGCGCAAATCTGAAAAAGCTCCAACCACTTTAGGCTCAGATCTTTCGCGGCAGAGTGACGAGGCATTGGTTTCCGCCCATCTTGCTGAAACTGTAGGTTCTTAAATTCGACAGAGTGACAGTATTAGTAGCAAATTCTCAAAGTAATAGCTGAGCTTTCGGTCTGAAACGAAAATTGTGAAACCTTCTGCTTCGTAAATCACACGGCGCCATAAGGTGCTGAAAAGAAACAGCTGAGGATGACAGGAACTTTAAACCGCTCGAGGCGATGGCCGTGGTCTCTCTTGGCGTTGCCGGAACCGCACAGGCAGACTGAGGTGAGATTTCGATCACTGAGATGGATAGGGGTTCTGCGATCATTGTGACGCAGGTTAGCAAATTTCTGTTAGAGCAAGGTTATGGCTGCACGGTCACTATAGTGCCGTTAGCCACGACCCCGGCGCTGGCTTCGGTGGCGGAAACAGGTGAGCCGGATATTCTGACCGAGATGTGGACCAATGGTGCCCCGGCCTATCCGGGTCTGATCGAAAGCGGTGCCATCGTTGAACGTGCTAAGGTTTTATCGGATGGCGGTGTCGAAGCGTCGTGGATTCCCACCTACCTGGCCGAAGCGCACCCGGAACTGACCACGATCGAAGGCATCTTGGCCAATCCTGAACTGGTTGGCAATCGCTTCCACAACTGCCCTATCCGCCTTGCGGTGATGCTTTATGTTCGATTCCCGCTATCGCTTCGAAAGGTAGAAGACCTGCTGTATGGGCGTGGCATCGAAGTCAGCCACGAGGCAGTGCGGTATTGGTGGAACCGTTTCGGCCCGATCTTTGCTGCTGAGATCAGACGGAATCGTATTCAGCAGCTGCGCGTTCTCCAAATGGAAGTGGCACGTGGACAAGGGTATCGTGAAAGTGAATGGCAAGCGGCACTACCTCTGGCGGGCCGTGGATCATGAGGGCGAAGTGCTGGAGGCAGTCGTCACCAAACGCCGAAACAAGCAGGCCGCATTGAAATTCCTCAGGAAATTGATGAAGCAGCACGGCAAAGCGGAAACCGTCGTTACGGATCGCTTCGCATCCGACAAGGCTGCGCTTAGAGATCTGGGTGCCCTGGAAAACCAAATGACGGGCAGGTGGCTCAATAACCGCGTCGAGAATTCGCATCTGCCGTTTCGACGACGCGAACGCGCCATGCAGCGTTTTAGGCGCATGCGAAGTTTACAGAAATTCGCCTCAGTCCATTCCTCCGTTTACAACCACTTCAACCAGGAAAGATCTCTCGCCAGTCGAGACACCTTCAAGGTGACACGCTCTGCCGCCCTCTCAGGGTGGCGCGAACTTGGTGCGGCATAAAGGGCAGCTCTACTGGGCTAGCTGAGCCTGGTTCGAGTTTGTCTGACAGCACCCAGCCGAAAGCTGCAAATTCACGAACCGATCAAGGGAAAACACCACCAGGGTCATTGACCGGCTGGGGCTTTCAATATGGGATGCGTGATCGACTGATGAATTGGCGTAGCGCGAACCGCGAGCGTACAACGCGTAAACCCGGCAGCCGCATTAGTTTTGTCTGCAGGAAGGTCTCAAACTCCTCGAGACTTTCGACCGCGACTTCCAACAGAAAATCCTGTGCGCCGGTCATCAATGTTCCGGTCACAACCTCATCAAACAATGCGACCTGACGCTGAAAGTCGGCCACTTTTTCGGCGTCTTGCCTCTCGAGTTCGACCGAGACGAAAGCTGTGATCGGAAAACCCGCCGTTTTACGGTCGATGCGGGCGCTATAACCTGAAATCAGTCCGGTTTCCTCGAGGCGCGCCAACCGGCGTTTGCATGGTGTGGCGGACAGACCGATGCGTTCCGACAGTTGGACCAATGACATACGTCCGTCCTCTTGCAGCGCGCGAAGAATCTCTCGATCCACCTGATCAGTAGTGAAAGGCACTATAAATCTTTCAATTGGTAGTAATAAGCGCTCAGTTTCTTTCAAAATACCCTGGAAAAGAAGTTTTTCAACCCGGCACGGGACCATAGGCTGGAAGTGATGATCCTGACGGATCGAAACGACTGCACCCAGCCATACAAACAAATGGTGAAATCATGCCCCTGATCCTGACAGAAGAAACTCCGCCGCCCGGATATGAACGCCTGACTTTTGTCGAGGATTCCAGCACCGGGTTACAGGCCTTCATCTGCCTTCATTCGACAGTTTGTGGCCCGGCGGCAGGTGGCTGCCGAATGTGGGCTTACGACAGTCGTGACGCTGCGCGTGAGGACGTGTTGCGACTGGCACGCGGCATGACGGCCAAGAATGTCATGGCCGGTCTTGGGCTGGGCGGTGGCAAATCGGTGATCATCGGCGATGCCCGAAAAAACAAAACTCCGGCAATGCTGCGCTCCTTTGGTCGCGCTGTCGATGCGCTGGAGGGGCAGTATTATACGGCCGAAGATGTGGGTTTCTCGCCCGAAGACATTCGGATTGTTGCAGAGGAAACGGATTTCGCCGTTGGCCTTGAAGGGGGTGAGCATGGCAGCGGCGACCCTTCACCCTTTACCGCCGAAGGGGTTTTCCAATGCCTGAAGGTTGGTGCCAGCGACGTGTTCGGCAGCGACGATCTGACCGGACGCTGCGTGCTGGTGCAGGGTCTGGGCCATGTGGGCATGAGCCTGGCGGAAAAATTGTATGCCGCTGGTGCGTCACTTATCGTATCAGATATCAATCAGGCCGCGCTGGACTTGGCCCGCGACCGGTTACGTGCGGATATCTGCCCTGTGGATCAGGTCTTTGACGTGCAGATGGATGTTTTCGCGCCATGTGCTCTGGGTGGCATTCTGACCCATAGCAGCGCAGAGAATCTGTCGGCGCGTCTGGTCTGCGGCGCAGCCAACAACCAATTGGCCGAAGACTCTGTGGCCGAAACCCTTCGCGCACGCGGAATTCGTTACCTGCCAGACTATGTCGTCAATGCGGGCGGCATCATCAGCGTGGCAGGTGAAATCCACAGGGCGGGTGAGACATATCGCCAGTCCAGGCTCAAGGAGATCGCGGCGCGTATTGCCGAGATACTCGCAACTTCAAGGCGCACCGGCCAATCGACCACAAGGGTCGCCGATCAGATTGTCGATGATATTCTCGAACGCGCCTGTGACCATCGACAGGAGGGTGCAGCATGAGCGAAGAAACCAAACCGCTTTCGCTGAGCGTGCCTGAACCGGGATGCCGCCCAGGCGATACGCCGGATTTTTCGGACTTTGAAATCCCCCGCGCTGGTGAGGTCCTCCGGCCGCCGGTCGATGTTGCCGCGGATGACATTCGTGACATGGCTTTTTCGATTGTTCGGGTTCTGAACAAAGAAGGGCAGGCCATCGGTGAATGGGCAGGTGCAATGACACCAGATGAACTGCGTACCGGCTTGCGACATATGCTAACCCTGCGCGCTTTTGACAAGCGCATGCTGATGGCGCAGCGCCAAGGCAAGACAAGTTTCTATATGCAGCATCTGGGCGAGGAGGCGATCAGTTGTGCCTTTGCTCGTGCGTTGCGCCCCGGTGACATGAACTTCCCGACCTATCGTCAGGCCGGTCTTCTGGTCGCGGTGGACTATCCGATGCTGACGATGATGAACCAGATCTATTCCAATGCCGAAGACCCGCTGCACGGGCGGCAGTTGCCAATTATGTATACCTCGAAGGAACACGGGTTCTTTTCAATCTCAGGCAACCTGGGTACGCAGTTTGTGCAATCGGTGGGCTGGGCCATGGCCTCGGCCATTTCGGGGGATACCAAGATTGCCGCTGGCTGGATCGGCGACGGTTCAACCGCGGAAAGCGATTTTCATGCGGCGATGGTATTTGCCTCTACCTACAAGGCGCCGGTGGTCCTGAACATCGTCAATAACCAATGGGCTATCTCGACCTTCCAGGGGATCGCCCGGGGTGGCGTTGGCACATTTGCCGCGCGCGGTCATGGGTTCGGCATTCCCTCGCTTCGTGTCGATGGCAACGACTATCTGGCCGTTCATGCGGTTGCCAAATGGGCCGCCGAACGTGCGCGCCGGGGGTTGGGCCCGACCTTGATTGAGTACGTGACTTACCGCGCGGGCGGACATTCTTCGTCGGACGACCCTTCGGCCTATCGTTCGGGTGAGGAAGCCAGTGCCTGGCCGCTGGGCGACCCAATAAAGCGACTGAAACAGCATCTGATCGCGATCGGTGAATGGTCCGAGGAACGCCATACCCAGGCCGAGGCCGAAATCATGGATGAGGTCACTGCGACGCAGAAACAGGCCGAAAGCGTCGGTACGCTGGGCGACGGCAAGGTACCATCCCCGCGCGATATGTTCGAAGGCGTCTATGAAACGATGCCGCCGCATCTGGTCCGGCAGCGTCAGCAGGCGGGGTATTGACAGATGGCCCAAATGACAATGATCGAAGCCATTCGCGATGCCCATGACGTGGCCATGGCGGCTGACGACCGCGTGGTTGTATTCGGTGAGGATGTTGGGTTCTTTGGCGGGGTATTCCGCTGCACCGCCGGTTTGCAGGAGAAATACGGCAAGAGCCGCTGCTTCGACGCGCCGATCAATGAAAGCGGCATCGTCGGTACTGCAATCGGTATGGCCGCGTATGGCTTGAAACCGGTGATCGAGATTCAGTTCGCCGATTATGTCTATCCCGCCTATGACCAGATCGTCAGTGAGGCCGCGCGTCTGCGCCACCGCTCGAACGCCGATTTCACCTGCCCGCTTGTCATCCGCATGCCCACTGGCGGCGGTATTTTCGGCGGCCAGACCCACAGCCAGAGCCCAGAGGCTCTGTTTACCCATGTGTCGGGCCTCAAGGTGGTGATGCCGTCAAACCCTGCGGACGCCAAAGGGCTGTTGCTTGCCTCGATTGCCGACCCTGATCCGGTGATTTTCCTGGAACCGAAGCGTCTCTACAACGGGCCGTTTGACGGGCACCATGACAAGCCGCTGACAACCTGGAAAAAGCACGCCCAGGGCGCCGTGCCCGAAGATGATGAGATCGTGCCTCTGGGTAAGGCCAAGGTCACCCGTGAGGGGTCGGATGTGACCGTGCTGACCTACGGGACCATGGTTTACGTGGCCGAAGCCGCCGCAAAGGAAACCGGTATTGACGCCGAGGTGATTGACCTGCGGACACTCATGCCATTGGATCTGGATGCGATCACCGCTTCGGTGAAAAAGACCGGCCGCTGTGTGATCGTGCATGAAGCCACGCGTACCTGCGGCTTTGGCGCCGAACTGCTAAGCCTCGTGCAGGAAGAATGCTTCTATCACCTCGAAGCGCCCATTATCCGGGTCACCGGGTGGGACACACCTTATCCACACGCTCAGGAATGGCAGTACTTTCCGGGCCCTGCGCGGGTGGGTGATGCTCTCAAAACAGTGATGGAGGACTGAGCCATGGGCGTGCATGTCATCCGCCTTCCGGACATTGGCGAAGGCATTGCCGAGGCCGAGTTGACCGAATGGCTGGTCAAACCCGGCGATATTGTCAGGGAAGACGATATTCTGGCTGTGGTGATGACCGACAAAGCTGCGGTCGAAGTGCCATCATCGGTGGATGGCAAGGTTCTGGAACTGGGTGGCGAGATCGGCGAATTGATGGCTGTTGGTGCCACTCTGATCCGCATCGAGGTCGACGGCGAAGGCAACGAAGGCGAAGTGCCTCCAGTGACCGAGGCGGCCGAAGTTGTGCCGGAGCCTGAGCCAGAGTCGACGGTCGAGCCCAAGCCTGAGCCTAAAAGGGCTCCTGAGCGGGCCGCACCTGCGGTGGCGCGCGCCCAAGGCACCAAGCCGCTGGCTTCACCTTCCGTTCGCGCCCGCGCCCGTGAAGAAGGGATCGACCTGCGTCAGGTGCCGGGGTCCGGTCCGGCCTCGCGGATCAGCCACAGCGATCTGGACCAGTGGATTGCCTCGGGTGGAATTCAGCAGGGTCAGATCACCCGTGGTGCAAATACCGGCATCGAAGAGGTGCGCGTCATAGGTATGCGCCGCAAGATTGCCGAAAAGATGCAGCTTTCGAAACGCCAGATCCCGCATATCACCATCGTCGAAGAGGTTGAAATCGAGTCTCTCGACGCGCTGCGGGTGGCGCTGAACGACAAGCACAAGAGTGACAGGCCAAAGCTGACCATGCTGCCATTCCTGATGCGCGCGATTGTCGAGGCGGTGCGTGAACAGCCCGGACTGAACGCGCGTTTTGATGACGAGGCCGGTGTCATCCATCGTCATGGCGGAGTGCATGTGGGCATCGCCACCCAGACGCCAAATGGGCTGAACGTGCCGGTGATCCGCCACGCCGAAGCGGGCAGCCTGTGGGACAATGCCGCTGAGTTGACCCGCCTGGCCGAAGCCGCACGTGACGGAACGATCAAGCGCGAGGAACTGCAGGGCGGAACCATTACAATCACCTCACTCGGACCTTTAGGAGCGTTGGCCACCACGCCGATCATCAACCACCCCGAGGTGGCAATCGTCGGCGTCAACAAGATGCAGATCCGCCCGGTCTGGGACGGTCAACAATTCCAGCCGCGCAAGATGATGAACATCTCGTGCAGTTTCGATCATCGCGTGGTCGACGGCTGGGATGCGGCGGTCTTCGTGCAGAAACTGAAATCCTTGCTGGAAACCCCGGCCATGCTGTTTGTGGAGGGCTGAATGTCGGACCTGAAATGTAAGTTGCTGATCATCGGCGCTGGTCCCGGCGGTTATGTCTGTGCCATTCGTGCGGGCCAGTTGGGCATCGACACGATCGTGGTGGACGAAGCCAAGCCCGGTGGCACCTGTCTGAATGTCGGCTGTATCCCTTCAAAGGCGCTGATCCACGCAGCTGACGAATTTCACCGGATCACAGCGATGAATGATGGCCCGTTGGGCATCACCGCCGCTGCCCCGACAATCGATCTCGCCCAGACTGTTGTCTGGAAAGACAGTATCGTCCGCCGGTTGAATGCCGGTGTCTCAGGCCTGATGAAAAAGTCAGGTGTCAGGTTCATGTCGGGCCGCGCCCGTTTTCTGGATGGCAAGACCCTATTGGTCAGCGATACCGATGGCGAGAGCCGCGAAATCAGCGCCGAATACATCGTCATCGCGTCAGGCTCGGCTCCGGTCGAACTGCCCTTCTTGCCATTTGGCGGCGATATCCTGTCCTCGACCGAAGCTCTGGCATTGGTTGACGTGCCTGAAAGCCTTGCCGTTGTTGGCGGCGGTTATATCGGGCTGGAACTGGGTACGGCCTTTGCCAAACTGGGTTCCAAAGTCACCGTGGTCGAGGCGGAATCCTTTATTCTGCCCACCTATGACAAAGCGCTGACCGCACCGGTGGCGAAACGTCTGGCAGCTCTGGATGTCACGGTCATGACTGACACCAAGGCGCAAGGCTTTTCAGATGGTGTTTTGGCCACGGATCAGGGCAATGTTGAAGCCGACAAGGTACTGGTGACGGTCGGCCGCCGCCCGCGCACCCAAGGTATCGGTGTCGAGGAACTGTCGCTAACCCTGAATGGGCCGTTCATCCAGATCGACGAGACCTGTCAGAGCTCAATGCGGGGCATTTATGCAATCGGGGACGTTACGGGTGAGCCCATGCTTGCGCATTGCGCCATGGCGCAGGGCAAAATGGTTGCCGAACATATCGCGGGTCACACCGTAGAGTGGGACAAACGCGCGATCCCGGCAGTTTGTTTCACCGATCCCGAAAT
Organism: Ruegeria sp. CH8; assembly: GCF_056536985.1. Taxonomy (NCBI): domain Bacteria; kingdom Pseudomonadati; phylum Pseudomonadota; class Alphaproteobacteria; order Rhodobacterales; family Roseobacteraceae; genus Ruegeria; species Ruegeria sp. CH8. The sequence goes on from NZ_JBQFQR010000033.1 coordinate 25,871, forward strand.
CGTCACCTGTGGCGCTTTGCCCGGCGAGATTGACGGCACAAAAGCCACTGAATTCCCGTTGGCAGCCAATGGGCGGGCCATGACTTGCGAACGTGAAGACGGTTTTGTCCGCGTGGTCTGGCGCGAAAGCGACCATGCTGTCGTGGGCATTCAGGCTGTCGGCGCGCAGATGTCGGAACTTTCGGCGGCGTTCTCGATCGCCCTCGAAATGGGCGCCTGCCTCGAGGACATCGGTGCAACCATCCACGCACACCCGACACAATCTGAAGGCTTACAGGAAGCGTGTTTGAGGGCTCTGGGCCAAGCTCTGCATTTCTGAAGTTAAGGCTGAAAGTCTGTCAGACCTGCTTCGGTTGTCCCGCTGTACTTTTTTGATAACCGAATAGGGCTTTTGTTGGCGCGATGCCGGGGCCATGCAGAGTGGGGGAACCACACAAGCAATGTTTGAGCAGGCCAACGTTCCGGTCCTTCTAGGGCATAGAAGAAACGAGCTAACATCTTCGTTTTGGCTAGGCCTGCAGCCTGAAAACGATATTGGATATTTCATGTTAGCAAAATTTCTTCAGAGCTTACTTGAGGTCGATCTTGGTTTTCCCGGTATCTTTCCTCAAGGATTGTTCGATTTCGCTCAGAATTACCTCCGAGAGTAACTTCATCGAGATCCGGCAGTGCCGAGTCTCGGCGATATCGAAACGTCCGGCTTCGCCCAGCTTGTTGGATGGTCCACCGCCGCCGCAAATCCGAAAATACTTGCAATTCTGGGCGCACATCGCGACGCCCAGATCAATCTCACGTTGCGTATCGCGAAATCTGGGATCAGCCAGAATATCCGAAAGGCTGTCTTGGTAGACATTTCCGAAAGGTGATCCATCAAATTTGGCCACTGCGGCCCCGGCCAATTCAGGTGAAAACGTATGAAACCCACCACCGGCATCTATAGTTACAATACGAAATGGCGTATTCTCCTGATGTCGCAGGGCGCGCGGTTTGCCGGAATATCGCAAGACTTGTATCAACGCTTCCAATTCTCGCAGACGAGGGCGCCCGGTTCGCAATGCATGACTTACCAGTTCGATCAGAAACTGCTCCATCTCACTGTCGTTCGCCGTGTCCAGCGTGGAAGTTGCATTCTCTCCTTCTTGTTCTTCAAAATTCAAACCCAGTTGGCGTGGGTTCAGGTCATCGAAGAAACGGATGAACGCATCCTTGTGGCGGAGCGTAGTTTTGGAAACAACGGCAATGACGGTTGGCTCCAGCCCTTCGTGGGCTAATAAGCGATATCCTTTGATGACGGACTTGAAGGTGCCGATTTGAGATCGTGTCAGGCGATGAGCGTCATGAATGACGGCGGGCCCGTCCATGCTGACACCCACTTTGATCTTGTGATCTCGGAAGAAGCGACACCACTCTTCGTTCACCAAAACGCCGTTGGTTTGGAATGCGTGGGTGATTTTAGTGTTTTTGCCGAGGGTTTCGTTGAGGATGTCGATGGCTGTGGCATACCAATCACGCGGCAGGACCATCGGTTCGCCCGCATGCCAAACCACCGTCATTTTTTTTGCGGCCAGGCCTGCTCTGGCCATCCAGCGGCCAGCCGCCGCCACGGTTTCGTGCGACATGCGTCGCTTGTCGTCGCGGCCGGGCAGATAACAATAGGTACAGTCGAGGTTGCAAAAGGGCGTACCTTGCAGCACGAGCAAATCGGTCCGACCGCGAAAGCGTGTCCGGTTTACCAGTTCACCCAGTTGCCCCAGTTTGGCCAATCGTTCCAGTCTCCCCAGTTGAACCAGTTGTTCCAGTTGTTCCAGCACCCATTGCACCAGAGTTGCGAAATCTGCGGACCGTCCTCATCGTTGGAATGGTCTTCGCCCTCATATGCTCGCCACGCTTCGGAAATCTCATCCAACCGATCTATGGCGTCAGCAGGTTGCGTCGACGCCGAGCCAATTCCAGCGGTCTGCGCCATCCACAGCATGGCCAGTAGCAGGGGCTTAGATATGTGTCGTATCACTCTGGACACTCAAGATGACCTCCGCATGTGTCGCTGGGTGTGCTTTTGGTAAGTTTACCATAACTTTGATCAATTTTCTCCGCTCTGACCCATATGTTCTTTCTCGGCGAGATCACGGAAGGTCCTCAGAAATTTGAGAACAGCATCGACGTCATACGCAACGGGATAGCGCCACACGTCGCCGCCTTCGTCCTGGATCAAGAGAATTTCGTGACCATCGGTTTCCTCAAGTGCCAAGCTCTTGGCTGAAATCTCAAACTGTACTGGTCCCGACGCCTCATAACTATCGGAAGGTTTCAACCGGTCCTTTTCGCACGTCGCTTTTATTTCGCCAAAATTGTCTGGTGACTTCTGCTGCTTTTCATTCGGAACGACCAAAGTGATCGTGACCAAGGGGGGTCTGCCTTCACAGCGTGATGTCAGCACATGAAGCATCAACTTGTGACCGATCTTGTGGACTTCGAGGTCATCCAATGAAAGGTAGACCGCGTTTTGATCGTTGAGTGTCATGTTGCTGAAATTGTGCAGGTTTGCCGCGTCACCCTGTGGGACTTTTTTGTTTTTCTCCCGAACAGGTTGGGCCAGTTCCGGATGAAAGATCACGGCAAACTCTTGCACGCCTTTGCCCGTACCCTCCAGGTGAGAGTTCTGCATTTTGACGCCGATCAACCCATGCGTTCCAACCTGGATCGTACCTTCCGCGCGTGAGCCGACGTCGGGTCCAAAGGGATTACCGGCGTTGAACGACTCTGGATCTAAGAAAGACGTGTCGATGGAATGCGGAGACCCCAATCTGCGCAGTTTCAACCTCTCCTGTTCCTGATCCTGTTCTTCGTTGTCGCGGATTAAATCATGCACCATGATCACTTCGGGAATCGCTGACGACGCGATACGCTTTGAAGGCAGGTTATTCTTTGAAATAATCAGAAACTGGCCAGTGACTAATTCTTCTAGTTCTGGGTTCGTGCAAACCTGCCCCTTTTGACCCAGTTCAAACCCCAGGTTTGGTGGCAAATCCCGTGTATTCAACGTTTCACCAGCGTTGCCCGACCCGTCGTTCCGTGCAAATCCGATTCCTGCAGACTTGGTATAGTGCAGAACAGCTCCGGTATTGCCCAAGGGAAGAGTTCGGTCCTCATCTTTACCGATTTCGATGCAGTCCAGTTTGTGTTCCACCGGGTCATTTACGAGTTCCTCGAACCGGTTCCACGACAGAACCTGATAGCCGGTTCCAAACAGCTGGCGCATGCGGCCATCAATCTCTGCCCGCGCGCTCAGGGTGGCGTGTTGCGAAAAATCTTTTTCCATCCACGGCACCAATCCGAGGAAGGTTTCATTCGCCCATCCCTCACGTTTCATTGCAACCCGATTACTGCGTCCTATGGCGTGCTGGTTGTAGAGACCATATGCGCGATCGAGATGATCCAATGCGTCGCGCATCAAAGCATAGCCTGCTTTCAGGCCCTCATTCTCGCTTCGCAAAATCTCTTTTTCGCGGTCTGCGGTGTTCCCCTTCAATGCTGCGATCCCAAGCCATCCGATAGTCACGACGGCCGCTGTGGCGACAATCGCCAGCCGTGCTCGTTTTTTTTGTTCTTTCAGCGTTCGGCGCTGCTCTTTCAATCGCTCTCGAATGGCGCGTGTTGCCTCGGATTTTTCCCGGTCCAGATCGTCGAGCTTGCTTTGCTTTTTTTCCAGGAAGAGGTCCCGTGCTCGTGCGATATCGCGCTTTCCGAATGTGCCCGCCGCGTCCTCCTGATGCTCGCGCGCTTGTTCCTTGCGACGTTGCAGGGCACGCACTATCCAGTTCAACGAGAAGGTTCTGCGGTAGTGCACGTTGCGGATGAAGTCCGACTTTTTGTCTTCGAACAGCACCGCAAGTTTTGGATAGTCGGTCTCGATCACCGCGTCCGCATCCAACGTTCGGTTTAGCGCGCTGAAAACTTCGGCTTCCCGGTCCACCCAGTCGCGGATAGCGGAATTGCGGATCAGTGCTTCGTGCGTCACGTCGTATTGGTGACGCTCGTTAACCTCGCTTCGCACAAGAAACCCGTGCTGTACCAGAACGTCCAAAGCGGCGCTGAGCGCGCGAGTTGTGGCGTCCTGATCCGGGCCAAAGGACTCTGTTGAGGCCATGCGCTGTTCGACAAGCTCGGCCGGATTAATGAATTCGCGATAAAATCGTTCATTCTCATCTTTGGAAGTGATTGCACACAACGCAGCCCTCAGCGCTGCGTCTGCGACTTTCCCCGGTCTTTCGGGTGCTTTCGGTTGCGCTGCGCTCCAGATTTCAACGAACTTTTGCTCGGCCTCAACTAGCGCTTCCTTTACATCGTCTCGCAAAGCGTTCTGGAGCCATTTGCCTTGGACCTTGTGCATATTGGGCCAGGCTTTTTCCAGATCTTCCATTCGCACCTGAAACGGACGTTGATCCTTACCATCATTCAGATCCTGAATTTTTCTATACCAAAGATCCGTAAGGGCATGTTCAAACAGAGGGAGGTGATCCAGTGGGTGTTCAAGCCGGTCGCGCAAGGCTTCGACGTCGTCCAGTATGCGTTCCACCACCTCTGGATCGTAGGGCGCGGTTTCGGTTGTGCGGTCATATCGCACATCCCATTGATCCAATACCTTTCGGGCAGGTTCATAAATCGCCTGGCGCAACTCGCGGCGGCCCATCATATCCAGAAGAAAGACCGACTCGTTGACGATATCGGCAATTCCGGGCACCTGTGAGCAGCGATGTAAATCCTCGGCTCGCATGGTGATCAGCAGGAAAACACCCGGCGGCTTTTGCTGATGTACGCAGCGGATCATCGAGAACAGGTCTTCTGCTTCCTGCTTGTTGACGTTTGATCGGAAAATCTCTTCGAATTGGTCGATCAGCAGCGCAAGATTTGGTTCGGCGTCCGGTCCCGATGCGCTGTCATCCCGCTCTTTCGATTGCACTGCACGCGTAAGATTTCGAACCCAGCGAAACGCGGAAGTCATTCCTGAGTGGAGCGGGGGGGCTTCGGGTTTAGGCTCTTCCCCGCGCGGTAGGCCGACATCGACCGTCAGGTCATCCCGCATCTGTTTTCGCAGCATCGAGACGAGACCGTCTTGTGCTGACGCATCTCCAGACCGTTTGAAAAAATACTCCAGTATCTTGTCTTTGTATGCCGCACTTTTCAGCAGCATTCCAAAAAACTGTCGGTCGAAAGCAGCCACAAATTGTTCGACCGGATCGGTGCCGGGCCGGAAATCAACCGCAACCCAGGAACCTTGTCTTCCAGCCACGGGAACGGCAGCGGACCGGAGATGGTTCAGGACCGCACCACGTACGACTGAAGATTTACCGCAACCGGAACCGCCAATGACAAACACGATCTGAGTCTCGCTCAGGCGTTTGACAATCTGCTTTCGCATATGGTCCCGGCCAGACAGCAGAACCGTAGTCTCGTTGTTGAAATACCGAAGGCTGACATAAGGCGAAATGAGCCCATAACTCTGCGCGCTTTCTTGTTCGCCATCACCGTCCTTTCCACCATCAACCGCCGCCAAAAACGCATCCCGATACGTTTTGAGGGCATGAAAGGGATCGGGGCTATGCGGTGACATCTGGCTCACAAAGGTTATTGCGGGACGGCGTCTGCATTAATTGAATCCCACCACGCGTTCAGCCTGACACGCAGGTCCTGCACTTCGACGTCTTTCAACGAGGTTCCTTTTCTGCAGGTCAGTTTACGCCAAAGCTTGTGTTTTCCCGGAACGCTCTGGGGTAAATCAACGCTGGAATAGCTTTGCACCAGCACACCGAACACTTCACGGATACGTTCGGGTGCATGTTCCAGGACGGCTTCCTCGTAGATGCTCGCCCGTGTCACGACGTGGTTATAGACACGGCTGTGGTTATCACGTTCCCAATCATTCAGCCCGTGATCCGTGATGAAGATTACCAGCGGAACACCAGAGGGCTTCTTGTCGGCTATGCTCCGCAGCCTGTCCGCGTTGCCAAACGTGTCAGCCAGCGCGAGGGGAATTGTCAGTGCCTCCAGCGGCGGTGCGGCATTCTCATTTGCGGCTGCCGCCTGATTGAAGAAGTTCTCACGCACATTCACAAAAAGTGCTTCCGACCGCAGTGGAACTTCGGGCGGGTCTTCCCACAGCAGGTTGGCTCCGATTGGGGTTTGCAGCACGTCATTCAGGATCTCGCTCAGTTCGTCCCCATGAACGAACTTGGTGCCGTAAGGTTCTTTCTCCGGTATCGAACCAATGTCCGAATACCACACAAATTGGCGCGAAATCGGCCCCGGGGCCCCAGATTTTTCGCCGAGGTATTCGTCCACGCGCGTCGCAAGCAAGCGCGACTCGGGCGCGTCTGATGCGGCTTGTACCAGACTACCGACAAACTGATCGGCGCCTGGAAGGATGACATCCCGAGGGCGTCCATCGAACGCTTTCATCGCACTGGCGTTCAGATCCGTTCGGACCATGACCTCATGCTTGAGATCGACAAGATCATAGTTTTTGGGAAGGGTGTCAGGCAGAGCATCCACCAGTTTGTCGTAAGCTGCGTATTCGTCTTCCTTGCCGTCGGGCCGGGGACCCAGGGACCGCACGGCCACAACAAGGTTTTTTCCGTCATGCTGTGTTTCTTCGTCCGGGTCGTCCTGCGCAGGTTCAGCCCGAATTTTCTGAACCCAATTGACGATATTTTCGGCGGTCAGCCGCATTGCCTTTTCCGGATCCGGCATCAGGGTCGGCTGCCCACTTTTCAGGAAGATAAGCGGCTCAGCAAATTGGGACAAATCAAGGTAGGACACATCGCGGAAGTTCTGACCGGCCTCAAGATGCATGGTCGATTCAAGAACTCCGTTCCAGTTCATCAACGAAAAACCGTCAAGAAAAATCGGGACGATCATCTTGTCAGGTTTCCAGCTGCGTGCCAGCTCAACGGCTTCTTCTTTAGCGATTTTTTCGGCGTAGCTGGCCCCGACCAAAGCGACAAAAACATCGCACTCGGCCACTTGCTCTTTTAGGGCGTCCATAAGCTTGGCGCCGGCAACAACCGGAGTTTCTTTCCAGTCATTGACGACCGCATCAATATCGTTCTCAACCGCTTGGCGGAAGAGTTCGGCTTTCAGAAATCGAACGATCGCCGACGTGGTGGCCTCGTTCTCTCCCGTGTAACTGAAGAAGACGCGCATAGCCGTTCATCGCAATGATTTATTGATCAATATCAGTATTATGTTGTGTCAAAAGGTGACGTAAAGTCAAGCATTATGCGTTAATTGGTGCGCAGGGCGACTGACGCCGACTTTGCTCATTCCGCCTTGGTATGTGCGCAGCGGGTCAAAGCAGCGCCGCACCCAGTAGCAATATGTATAGGCAGGCGAATGCCATCGGGATCATTCCTTCCAGCTTATGGAAGTCGCGCCGCTGATTGGATTCTAAATGCGCCCACTCGTCGGTGAAAACCTTCCGGTCCATGTTCACCTCCATTTCCTGCAAAACAGTGAACTTGGCTGCATTGAGTTGACCGTAACTGCGTAACAGCAGTTGCCACGCGATACAGATCAGAATTCCTGCCAACGGAATGGCCCATTGCCAGGTAAGCCGACTCGCATCATCCACGCTTGCTTTCCCGCTGGACAGGTACCCGTATAGCGAAATAACGGCACTGTTTACGCTCAGCATCCAGACATTCGCGGTGTTGCGACGATCACTGACTTTCTCGGCTGTCGCCAAGTACAGCTTGTAGAGTTCAAAATTTTCCTTTGTTTCATCCGTCATTGGCGGAACTCATTTCCTTGAATTGAAATTTAGAATTGCAATTCAGGTATCCTAACACAGCAGGTGGCTCTGTAGGAAAAACTTACATCGATCCGAAGCTCATCGACCTTTGTGGAAAAGTCAAACTTCGACTGCGTGAAGCCCAAAGGACGATTTATGGAATGGTTGCGCTGACGTCAGACACGTAGCCGATCATGTGCCGGCGGCGAGGGATTTGACTTTACCGCCGTTTCGGCACGGAATTTCCTCCCTTGGCGGCAATTGCAGCTGCTCGAGCACGATTTTTCTTGCTATTGGGTTTGCCCTTTGGGGGCGGGGGACCTTTGGCGCCGCTGCTACGGGGTTTGGACCGCGCGTCTTTGCCTGTCTTGGAGCCAGTCTTCGATTTACCCTTGGATTCTGATGCCGAAGGTTTCCGTTTTTTCAAAGGAGCCTGCGAAATCCGGTCTGTGTCTTTTGCGTTGGATTTTTGCGCTGGCGATTGTTGGGGGGTGTGCCCCGAGTTGCTTGCCTTCAGGTGCTTGCCCTCAGACGTCGTATTCGAACTAGTCGAGTGCGTGTCCGTTTTACGACGACGTTGCTTGCCAACAGGCGAGCGATCAAACTTCGACCGTTTGGACGGGGGGAGGTCTGGTGCCGTGTCCAAACGTACAATGTCTTTTGATCCTTCTATCTTCATTTCCGGACCAATTGCCGCCAGAAATCCGTCAACGGCAGCTTTGCGGATTTCGACGTAGGACAGATCATCTGCTATGCGGATGGCGCCGATATCATCTTTTGTAATATTGCCCACCTTACAGACCATTGGCAGCAAGTGTCGCGGGGACGCATTTTGGTTTCGCCCCTCTGACAACGAGAACCAAACACTGGGGCCGAATTCTGCTCGGGGTTTGGGCTTATCGACCTGTACCGTACCTAGTTCTTCGGGCGCGGAGTGGCGTTTCTGGTACTGGCGCAGATAGGCTGCAGCGATCTGATGTGGCGTGAAGTTTTCAACAAGTTGGTCAACCGTCGGACGTTCGCTTTCAGTGATATCCGTATTCCAGTCTTCGGAAGCAAGCATTCGAACTTGGTCGCGTTCTGCTACTGCGTCAGCCGAAGGCGCGGATTCCCAATCTGCATTGAGTTTGGCAAATTTTAGAATGCGTTCCGCCTTTTTTCGGGACGAAGGAACAACAATCAAAGCACTTACACCTTTTCGGCCAGCGCGGCCCGTGCGGCCGGATCGGTGCAAGAGGGTTTCGTGGCTGTTCGGCAATTCGGCATGCACCACCAGATCAAGGTTGGGCAGATCAATCCCCCGAGCGGCTACATCGGTCGCGACACACACACGTGCCCGCCCGTCCCGCATCGCCTGCAGTGCGTTAGATCGTTCGCTTTGAGTGAGCTCACCAGAAAGGGCCACAACGGAAAAACCGCGGTTCGACAACCGCGCGGTCAGGCGCGACACCATTGCGCGGGTATTGCAGAACACAATTGCGTTGGGCGCCTCGTAGTAGCGCAGCACGTTTATGATTGCGTTTTCGCCATCGCGCGGGCCCACCATCATGGCGCGATAGTCGATGTCTGCATGCTGGGTCTGTTCGCTTACGGTCGATACGCGCTCCGCATCGCGCTGATAGCTTTGGGCGAGTTTCGCAATCGCGCTTGGAACGGTGGCAGAAAACAGCAAGGTCTGACGGTCCTCGGGAGTTTCCTCGAGGATGAATTCCAGATCCTCACGAAAGCCCAGATCCAGCATTTCGTCCGCTTCGTCCAGAACAACCGCACGCACCTGAGTCAGATCGATAGAGCCGCGCATGATATGGTCGCGTAACCGACCCGGGGTGGCGACAACGATATGCGAGCCACGCGCCAACGCGCGACGTTCGTCGCGCATATCCATACCGCCCACACAAGATGCCAGAAAAGCACCCGCGTCAGAATAAAGCCACCCAAGCTCTCGTTTTACCTGCAGCGCAAGTTCACGCGTCGGTGCGATGATCAACGCCAGTGGGGCGCCCGACGCACCCAGTGTTTCCTCGTTGCCAAGCAACGTAGGGGCGATCGCCAAGCCGAAACCGATAGTCTTTCCTGAGCCGGTTTGTGCGGAAACCAACAGGTCCCGACCTTCCAGCTCGGGTTGGGTGACTGCTTGCTGGACAGGGGTCAAAGCGTCATAACCCTTGCGGGCAAGCGCATCTGCGATGGTTTTTTTCACGGCGGAAATTCTCTGTATGGTACGGGCTGCACGTCTTTGCAGGTTTGCAATCGGCGCATCATCCGAAATTAAAGATCGCTCTTTATCGGCTGTCTTTCGGTTTGTATAGGTGCGGCTTCACGTTAGTTGCGGAAATTGGCCTGTTTGACAGAAGCAGAGGCAGGCGCCGCAACACCTAGTCTTTTGCTTGCGACGAAAAAGACGCGCAACGCAACGTGTCTTTGCCCCCTAAAATTGTGCCACTACTTTGGCCGAGAAGGGGGAACAAGGGATGGCTCGGAAGCGATACTCGGACGAAGACATTCT
>NZ_JBQFQR010000034.1:0-33444 GCF_056536985.1 Ruegeria sp. CH8
AACCACACCCGACCGCATCAGGCCCTCAACATGCGCCCACCAGTCCCCGAAACTCTAGTCCGAGATGGCCCAGAACAAGGGGGCTAGACAGACACCGTTATCCCTTTTTGTTAAGTTATCATGCAGTTATATTCTCAATGCGGTGCCGCCCCAATTGAGAATGAAACTGGGTATCCAAAAAACTCGGCAGTGGGTTGGCAAGCAAAGCTGCCTGCTTTCCCACAAGATTTTTTTTGTAGTTTACAGTTACGCTACAGTAGGAAACCTGCTGTTCGCAGTCACTCTTTCCCACTTCTGTTTTGCGAAAACGGAAACAGGAGCGAAAGATGTCGCAATTTGAACTTCTGGAGATCTTAAGGGATCAATACCCTTCAACCACTGCTGCTGCTCATAGTCTTGTGCTGAAGGCATCAGAACTGAGGATAGCCCGTGAGAACAAAACTTGGATTGATTTTCAAGGATCCGAAAAAGCACAAGTCGCGTTCGAAAACGCAATGTGGGAAGCCTTGCTTTGGGCCGCTCGGGAATCTCGAGAAACAAGCGCAGAACGGCTGTTCAAGTTCATGGCCAACTTTTTTGCTCAATTTGCGCTGGCTTGCCCTAGCTGGAATAGCGCGTTGCCTCAGGTAACTGACTTTTTGCTCGAAGCTAGCGAAAAGGAGGACTCAATACTAGTCGGCGCGCTTGCTCAGGTTAAGGGAGAGCATTTGGTGGTGAGAGGCGTTGGTCGACCAGAGCTAGAGAATACACTCCAGGCTTGAGCCTTTAGGTTTTGGACGAGGAAACCAGGCCTGAACAAAAAACAGTTAATCGCCCGAACGGAACAATTTGCAACGAGATAGCGTGATTCTATCGGGCGGTTTCAACAAATGCGATTGATTTCGCTGATGCGATCATGCTGCAAAGTTTTATCAAAAATATCTAGGCGGTTTATCGACCACACACAAACCGTGCACGGTAGTACTTAGACATCATATGCGTCGCGACCAATCCTAGTCGCGGTTTAACAGAGCTGAAAATCCACATAAGAAAAGGCTCGAAACCGTTCAGACAAACCGAACCACCTCTAAGAAACAAGCTCGGGGGCATTTCACTTGTCCGACGAAGCTACTTCCTTGGTGTGGACATGCACGTCCATTTGCGGGAACGCGATAAAGATACCATTATTCTGCAAGCGGGTCTTGCCAATCTCCGTCAGGTCCCACATCACATCCCAGTAATCGTCGGTTCGAACCCATGGTCTGCAATAGATGTTCACGGAAGACGGGCCCAATTCACCGACGAATATCTTCGTTTCCGGATTTTTCAGGCAACGTTTGTCTGCCTCAACTATCTCAAAAAGGATCTCTTTGGCGCGCTCGATATCATCTGTGTATCCAATTCCGAAAACAAGATCGACGCGTCGCACTCGGTACTTGGTGAGGTTCTCCATCGACCCCTGCCAGATGGACTGGTTTGGAATCTGTACCAACCGATTGTCAAAAGTTCTGAGCTTTGTCGAAATTATGTTTACGTCGACGACCGTTCCAATTGTTTGATTGATAGATATAATGTCGCCCTTTGTATAAGGGTTCGTTGCCTGGAGCAAAAAGCCGCCAATTACACTTTGAAACAAATTTTGCAGCATGAATGCCACAAGGAACCCAAGACCACCGATAATGGCAGTTGTCACGCCGATATTTACACCAAGCCCCCACAAAGCGAAAAACAAGCCAAGAACAAGAATGCCCCAGCGAATAACATTTGGAATCACTACTGCAGCAATTTCATTTTCTTCGTTGCGGCCGTGCAACCATCTATTTGATATTCTTTTCAGAACCCCGCTGAGTAGAAAAGCAACGACCAAAACTAGGATCGCTTGGAAAAGCCCGCTTAACGCCCTGAGCCCACCCCTGCCGGACATCACCCAGTCCCATGACAGATGAGCAATGGCTGACCATTGGTATGAAAGCAATAGCTCACCGATAAAGCCCTTGATAAACCCTTCGTGCTTTTTCAGTTCCTCTTCAGGGCCGCCTTTTCGATCCAAAGCGTAAACCACGATGATGTAGTTCTGGAGGTCACCAATGTTTTTTTGGTTCGTCGCCTTTATCTCGTCCACAAGTCCTGGGACCTGTTGATCGGCGACAGTTTCCAGCTGCGTTAAACCCTCTGCTATTCTAGCGAGGTTTGTTTGAACCCGGCGCTGCCAGATATCTGCAATCTCTGAAAGATCGTCTGCACCCAAAGCGACTACATGCCGGGATAGTACGTCTTCGCTTACATTCGCCTCGCTCGCGATTGTAACTGAGTTTTGATACGGGTCCGAGTGGGCGAGTTGCTGTGCTTTTGCTGTTCCCACATTCAGCAGCAGAATTAACGCGGCAAACAATGCCGTAGTACTAATCGAAGCCACTGCTCTGATGATAAATTGAAATTGGACCTGCTTCATGTGTCTACTCGCAAAAATTCCAGTTTATTGTGGCACACAATGGTATTGTTCCTGCAAGAAATACTGTTCCAATAGACAATACCGTTGCGGATCGGCTGAGGTTAATTGCGTCTTTAATCATCAGCGACAAACGGCTCTTTCATTTGTTGCATCACAGTCAGGGTAGCATAGATTGCCAGGAGCGTATGGCCTGCTTGAACTGCGCTGATGGCCCCGAGTTCGCATCTCACGCTGCGGCAAAACCCTAAAATCCATCGCTATTTTCGACGGCTACCAATAGAGCTTGAGGCTTCAATTCACTTGTAGGCTTTGGTCTGTCGCGCTCACAAGCGCCCTGAATGCCATTGATCTGTTCTTTACTAATACGGCTTCTGTTCATCGTCTGTCTCCGCGGTTGGAGAACAGGCTGGCTCCAAATCGAGGACTTTTCAGGGGAGCAGGTCGGGGCCCTTCCAGCTCGGCACTAGTTTCGCTAAACCAAACTGAAACCTAGAAGGAACGTAAGTGTTTTGTACCTTCCCTTAGCAGCTCCACCACGCCAGATGCATAAGGAAGATCATCAAGATACTCTTCGAGAGAAAACTTTGTAGTAGGGAAGTTGGACAACGCGTTCGTTGCCAGTTTAGTCTCACCCGCCATGCCGTGAATAGCAGCGATCAACAACCAGTCACCTGCGTGTTCACGAGCATCAATCCGCTGCACTTTTTCTGAGGCCTTTGCGTAGTCTCCTTCCTGAACATTGTCCAAGCAAAGTGTGATATTTGTCCAGATCGGCAAAAATGGATTGATGTCCAAAGCCTGCCTTACCATTTTCCCGCCTAGCTTGATATCACCAACCAGCGCAATCCAAGCGCCAGCCAACGCAATCAGCAATGCACTGTTTGGATTGGCCTGAATTGCAGCTTCAATCAAGCGATTGAACCTTTGGGTGTCTCTGGTCAGTAGCGCATATATTGCGGCTGCAAATAGAGCCTCTTGACATTGAGGATCCAGAGCCACTGCCTTTTCAGCATGTGTTCGCCCCTGTTCCAGAATATGGCTCAGGCGTTTTTGGCCTAATGCCACTTCCTCTACATATCCTAACGCCATAAGCGCGTGGGCCAGTCCACTGGCATCATTGCTTTGAATGGCAGAGCGCGTCAGATCCATCATTTGCTGCAAGCTGCTCGATCTAGAAGTACGAACGTGGGCATGAAAAGCCAAAAGAGCTTGATAGGTATTACTCCAGGCCAGCGAGCGGCTTGCCAAATGACCTGCGGCGTCGGCTGCGACAACTCCATAAGCATCAACCAGCTTTGTCGCGCATTGTTTCGCAATTTCTTCCTGGGCTGTGAAAGGATCAGAGGCGTCTGGATTAATATCACGCCGGTCGGCCCACAAAACAGAGTCGTCAATGGTTCGTCTTAGTTGCACAATCAGGCGCAGGTTGTCCTGATCGTCCCGCACGGAACCATTCAGAACATAATCGCAAGAGGGTAAGGTTTCTGCCTTAAAGCCATCTGGGTACTTGCCTGAATACCCGGTTAAAACACGGATATGAGCGAAACGCGCAAGTTCCAGAGCCAGTTCCTCAGGAAAGCCCTCTCGAAAAAGCTTCGCGCGAGACGTATCTGAACCGTCAAAGGGAGTGATCCCGAGAACAGGCCACCCTTTATGGAGCACCGCAGACGATTTTTGCGGTTCGCCTTTTTGGGTGTTTATTTCAAAAAGTGGGCGGTACTGCCCCTTAGGGACAGATATTGAAACCGGGTCGTTGTTCCCTGTCTTCAGGTAATAATAGTCCAATGCCTTTCGCAGCTTGACGGCTTCAATCCTAACGACCGGATCAGAATTAGGATCAAATTCAGTGCCTCTTCCGAAAACATCCATTGCCAAAGCAGTGCCCCGTAACTCGTCACCGCGGCCTTCAAGTTCTCGATGAACAAGGTGCTCTAGGAACGTCTTTGTTCGCGTGCTGCACGGGAAATCCTCAGACGTTGTGATGCGTTCCAGTTGTTTCAGAATATCCGCCTTATCGACATGTTCCGCCACGACTATTCTCCTGCACTTTCGCGAAGCAACGTGTGTTGACCACAACTACTGTATAGCAACATGTAATTTCCTACCGTCAATTCCTTCTCCATCCCATCTTTGAGCCACAGAAGTTGTTTACGTTGGATCGAAGGAGGCTGCTTATGACACACCGATGGATGATTACGGGAATTGTCACGCTTGCGGTGCTAGTGACGGTTGTTTCAAAAGTTCATGACGCTGACTTGGTGCAAGAATTTCAGCATCAGTCGATTAGCGGGGCTTCGGTAAGTTCTGGAGTGTTGTAACCCCCGGTTTAAAGGCTTTGTCACGGGGACTTTATCTTTTCGAGACCAGTGTGAAGCATTGCTGCTTCAACACGCGGGGTGCCGTATTTTTAAGGTTGCGGAACCACCAACCTATAGCAATGCGGTGAATCTGCGCTAGGCTAGAGGTTCAGGTAAGTTGTTAAGGAATTGATCATTATGACAATGAGCACCCACGCTATAGCTCTCATCGTTGCTGCGATTTATCCGGCAGTCTCAATTGCGGGCAATGCTGAAGTTTCTCAAGTCTTATCACCGTTTAAAACGCCTGCTGAACTGCCTGCGTCAGACGTTGACTGGACGGGTTTCTCCTTCGGTTTGGAACTTGGCTATGCTCTTGATGTAGAAGGCACCAGCAGTCCGATTTACGGGGCGAAGCTGGCCTACGACTACGATTTCGGCAGTTTTACACTTGGTTACATCTTTCAATACACCCGACTAGAGCAAGATATTGATGCTGGATTCGAACTCGTTTCATACACGCGTCTTGGTGCGCGTGGTGGCATCGACAGAGGACTGAACTTGTTCTACGCCAGCGCTGGCTACGCTGAAATCGACACGCACGCCGCCGGCAATACGAACCCTGGCGACGGCAGCGGTTATTTCGTGAGCCTTGGCTATGAACGCTTCATTCGGGAAAAGCTCACCTTTGGGGCAGAGTTGGTGTATTCTGAGTTCTCAGATTTTAACCGCGAGTTTCGAGACGTGGACCTGACTGCGCTTGCATTTTCATTGAACTACAGGTTCTGATCCTATGCGGGATCCTTCCCCATTTAATGCCTCGGTGCGAAATGGGTAATATCAGGGCCGCGTAGACAAACATTGAGAAGGGGGTGGGCGATGATATCGACATTCTTCCGACACTCTTTTTCGCCGTCCACCAGTGTGTACCAAAACACCGGAGTATATCGCGCCAAACCTTCGGCGCATCGCTCAGCACGCGTTATCGACAAGGAGGCGTAGCAAATCGGTGCCAATCTATCCCAAGCTTAAGACCGTGTTCGTTCATATTCCGAAAACTGGGGGATCAACGGTTTCTACAATTTTACGCCGTCCGCGTCACTTTAGTCTGACCAAACATGATCCTATTCCCGCGATCGACAAACACTCGTCAGTGTTCGTGAATCTGCAATACTTGGGACCGGAGGCGGAGGACTATTTCAAGTTCAGTTTTGTTCGGAACCCTTGGGACCGTTTGGTCTCGGCCTACCATTACATCATCGCGCGGCGCGAGAAATTGGAATTGGTGACAAATAACGACACTTTTGAGAGCTTCTTGTCTTCATTCATTGAAGAGCCCTCAAAGTACCTGGAAATACCATATTTCAAGCCCCAATCTGATTTTCTCGTGGATGACAGTGGAGAAATTCCGTTGGATTTCTTGGGTCGCTTTGAAACCTTCGAGAAAGACCTGAGCGTTGTTCTTCGCGAGATCGGCGGTCGGCGTATGTTCTTCAAGCATCGAAAAAAGTCGAAGAGGCGAGACTACCGAGACTATTATTCTGCTGAAAGCAGCAAAGCAGTCGGTGAGGTATACATCCGTGATGCTGAGAATTTCGGGTATGTTTTCGATGACGGCTTAATTCGCAAAAAAAACATTGGCCTTCGAAAATTGTAGTTTCGGGAGCGGTAGATCAAGTGCGGAGTTGTTTCTGCTCTGATATTGAAGTTGCCCTGAATGCTGTGGGGAAAAGCACTTGCAGTTTGCCGTTTCGCTTCCAACTTTATGTTGAATTTGGTGCTAAGAGGACATTCCCACCGTTTGCTCTGGTTGACCGCTTCGGCACGCAAATAGAACGTTAGCTTCATTTGTTGAATGCTCCGATTGAACAGAATTGCTCCAATCGAGTTCCATTTCCCTGCACGTCAGTTGTAATTGGTAATAAATCAAACGTTAGCCTGAAAAGGCTGGTATGCTAACCTGATCGACCTGCGCCAACGCCTCCTCGGCTCGACCGACAACCACCTTTCGCACCCGGTTCAAGCCATAGGCGTTTATCCGACTCGAGCACTTCCGCAGAGGTAAAGCCTGCTTACACCCAAAGCTGTCTATCCAGACGAACCTGCCCCGGCCGGCTCCCTGCGTCTGGAACACGATGTTGCTTATGTTCTTGTTGCTAATCACGACATGATTATCGATCAGCGTATCGAAGAAAGTGTTCAATAGCGTCAAGTGCCAGGACGCGAGGCGACCTTCGTAAATCATCTGCCTTAACGTCGGGGGCAGGTTTCCGTCGGGGTCGGAGATGCGCTCGTAGACCAATCCCAGCCCGAGGTCGGTCGGGACCGTTCCGTGAACCTCGCAGATCGGCAATTGTACTCCAAGCTGCTGCACACGGGCCTTTAGCTCGAGATACTCGTGGAACTCCCGCAGAAAGCCCTTGTACATGGTTGCTCGGCGAAATCGGCGCTCGATCCGGTTTGTATTTGGGATATGGCCATGGTCGTCGAAAGTACCCGGCTGCGGCACTTTCACAATAAGAGTCGGATCGCCCGGATGGGCGAAGACATACTGACGGTTACCCTTTGCAAGCACGGGCTCGGCGCTTAACTTTAGCATCTATCACCTCACTGCGCAGTCGATAAGAAGCATCATATCGCACCCTCGCTGTAAGAAAAAGTGTGTGCCGCCGGATGGAAAAAAACTGTGTTGCATCGATACTGGCGCTTCATCTGATCGCATTTAAGCGTGACGGTGTCCGGTTCGGGTTCCGGAACGGCATTCGCGGCACCCAGCTTGCGTGATTGCTGTGTGGACAAAGCCGTCAAGGCGGAAAAAGACTTTTGGAAACGAGGGAAGTCCAATAGCCTCACAAGACCGCCCACTATTCAGTAACAGCTACAAATAAGTCAAAATTTGCTTTTAACAGCGGTTTCGGTGATAGTTTTGGGATAGCCAAAATTCGAGGAGGGACTTCCGGTGTTTCAAAGTCTCCGTACCGCGCTCGCCATTCTGTGCGTTGTTTTTTCTGGTGCCGCGAACGCTCAGTTTTATGGTCATGAATTCGAAGGTACTCAGGCCCCGATCCGTGAGGGGGAACAACCCGTTATTCCTTTGGACACTGAAGATCCAACTTACAATGCATGGCGCACACCCTTGCCAAGCTTTGAAGGCGAGCGTGAGGGACGCGAGCCTGGAATTGTTGACCCTCAGCGTTTCTATGGCCAGGGCTTTATGCAAATCCCAACGTTCTTACACCAACCGTTAGCGTTCACGCCCGGCGATCTGGCTGCCGCTGAAGTCGACGTGGCCATCATGGGTGCCTTTACCGACATGGGGACCGGCGCACGCGGGGCGTCGCGCGGTCCGAATGCGGTTCGTAACTCCTCGATGTATCTCGGCTATGGGGCGCGGCAGCCGCATATGCACGTCATGGTCGACCCGCTGCAGGAAATGACAGTCGTTGACTACGGAAACGCCCCGAACGACATCATGAGCACCGAGCGCACAATTCATGCGGTCCGTTCTTTTGTTGGTCAGGCAGCGGCGGTGCAACACGCTGACGGTAGCCACGTGATACCCTTTATCGTTGGTGGCGATCATTCATTGATGTACCCAAACGTCGCTGCGATGACGGACGTTTATGGTAAGGGCAATGTGGGTGTCGTTCATTTTGATGCACATTATGACGCCGGAAAATATGGCTTTGGACACCTGATCAATCATGGCATGCCTGTTTTCAGGTTGATCGAAGAGGACTTGGTTGAGGGCAAAAACTTCATTCAAGTTGCTTTGCGCGGATACTATCCAGACGAAAAAGCATTTGAATGGATGCGTATGAATGGGTTCCGCTATCATACGATGGCTGAGATCGAAGAACGCGGCTGGGACGCTGTTATGGAAGACGTCATTGCCGAGGCAAATGAGGGGCCGGAGTACATTTATATATCTTTTGATATCGACACCTTCGATCCAGCGTTCGTACCCGGAACGGGCACGCCCGAGCCTGGTGGGCTGATGCCTCGCGAGATTTTCCCGATAATTCGTCGCCTCTGTGCTGAATCAAACGTGATTGGGTTCGAAATTGTTGAACTTGCTCCTTTGATGGACCCTACCTACGTTTCTGCTTTGAATGCCAACCGAACCATCAGGGAATGCCTGACGGGCATTGCGATGCGTAAACAAGGTTTGACCGAACCAGATTACAAAAGCCCGCTTACTGTTTCGCACGGTCAGAATGACAACTAGGCTACTCGTCTGTACAGTCTGTTTGGTTTCTCTAACAGGTTTGGCAGCGCACTCCGAACCACTGGAGATTTCGTGGTCTGATCTTCGCGAGGGTCGCCTTGTTGAGTGCTCTGAGTTCTTAGAAGGCTACCTGTCAAATCCAAGTTGCCTGCCAAGAGACTTAAGTGATCGCATGCTTTCAATGCAGATAGCCGAGTGCGTACCCGGGAACTCTAACCTTGAAGGCAGTCATGTTCTCATTGCAGGTTACGCTCATCCCGTTGAGTTCGAATTTAAGGACGTGAAAAACCTATTGTTGGTTCCTCAGCTGTCTCAGAAGTGCCGACATCCAACGGCACCTCTTCCTGATCAAGTTATTTCTGTTGAGTATCCAGAAGGCGTCGACATAACAGCTGACCCAGTGTGGGTTACAGGCAAACTTCTCATTCGCCAAAGTCAGAGCGAACTCGCGCCTTCAATATATAGGATTAAAGCTTCGGAAATAATCACCGCAACCATTCCTGACGTCTCAGCCGCCGAGTAAGGTTTTTCGCCGAGAGGCCAGTTACCGCTATGGATTTGTTGCGGATACTTGATCCGGTTTCATGATCGCTAGTAATGCCGGACACAGCGGTCATGTGTCGAAAACAGACTTGTCAAAATGCAGCAAAAGGCCGAGCCGACAGGCTTCCTTAGAAAAGGAGTTTCGTTGACGTTCGGCAAAGGCCAAATCCTACTCCTGCAACCACTTTTACCGAACACAGTGTCGTACGAGCCGCCTCAGGGTGGTGTTTCTATTTGTGCCATCACCACTGGAAGCACTGTGGAAGCACCAGTATGCAAAACATCCTGTGGTGAACGTACAACTGTTTTGCAAAAAGAATAAGCAACCAAATCTGGGTGTGAAAATCAAGCAACCGTGTGGTGATTTGATGCGCCTTTTTTAGCCAAATATGAGGCGACAGCCAAATGGAACTGCTGGGAATAGCCGAAATTTTCTGCGGCACCTCATCGTGCGAATCTGCAGTTCGATACCAATTTCAATGTAAAAGGACTGTTCGGCTTGGTACGCAATTTGATGTTGAGTGATCACCCTGTCCGGGTCCCACTATGACAGTTGGGTCAGGTCTGTGTAACGTTCAACTCGCAGAAAACAACAGCAGTGAGCTCAATAAACTTCGTGCTACGTTTTTCACCCAGGACTGCTTTCGGTAATAAATCGGACTTGGTAGCGTTATGCGGACGGCCACTTTCCGCAACACAAGTTTATTAGCCTTTACTGTAATGCTGCCCAGCGAAACCGCGCAGCAATTAATTCGCTTGCTTGCGTCCGGCACAACTTAACGGTACTCAGATGTCTTGTTCGCCTACGTCGATATATTCTGGAAGTTTGGACAAAGCAGATTTCAACGCGTCGCCCCAACCTTCTGAAACAGTTCGAAAGTAATCGTCATCTGCTTCGAACCGCGAGCGCTTGCCGGCCTCGAAACTGTCTTCGTTGTAAAGCAGCAGATCCAGCGGTGCCCCGACGGACAAATTGGCTTTAATCGTTGAATCGAAGCTAACGAGCAAAAGTTTCACGGTCTCTGGAAAGCTCATCTCGGGATCATAGGCGCGGACCAGGATTGGGCGACCGTATTTTGTCTCTCCGATCTGAAAGAACGGGGTTTCGTCTCCGGCTTCGATAAAGTTGCCTTCTGGGTAGATCAGGAACAGGCGCGACGGTCCGCCTTTGATTTGCCCACCCAACACCATCGTTGCATGAAAGGCGCTGTCGGCTTGTTGGCCGGATTTCGCGTGTTGCTCAATCACACTGTTCAGCGTTTCCGCCACCAGTTGGGCAACCTGAAACATCGTGGGGGCTTCGAGGATCGATGGAGTGCGCTCTTCGGGCACTTTGGTGCGCTCCTCAAGTAAGCTGATCGTTGCTTGGGTCGTCGCAAGATTTCCGGCGGTCAGCAAGGTGATGGATCGTTCCCCTTCCACTGTCCAGCTGAACATCTTGTTGAAGGTCGAGACGTTGTCGACGCCAGCGTTTGTGCGTGTGTCGGACATGAAAACCAGCCCGCGGTTCAGCCGCATGCCCACAGCATAGGTCATTGTCTTCTCCGTTATTGCTGTGCGATCTGCAACTGTACCGTCAACTGCTCGCCCGCTGTCCCAATTCGGCTTCCTATTACCGGGGCAGCCTGCGTATAGTCCAGACCGGTTGCGACGCGAACATAACGATCATCAGGAGAAATCCCGTTCGAGACGTCAAAACCGACCCAGCCGAGCCCCTCCAGATGCACCTCGGCCCAAGCGTGGGTCGCATCCTGCAACTCGGTTTCATTCATCATCAGATAGCCCGAGACATAGCGCGCCGGTAGGCCAATCTTTCGTGCGCAAGTGATGAAGATATGGGCGTGATCCTGACACACACCGCTGCCTGCCTCAATGGCATCTTCCGCGCTCCAATCAGGATGCGAGCTTCCGATCTCATAGGTGACGCAGCCTCGGATTGCTTCAGACAAAGCGTGCATTAGGGCCAGCGGTTCACCGTCAGGCAAGGACCGGACTAATTCGTTGACACCTTTTCCCGGCTTTGTCTGTTCCGTGCTGCGTTTAAAAAGCCAAAGCGGCGTCGAGCCCTCATGACGCCCCAAAACACCATGCGTGTCTTCAACCTCGACCACCCCCTCCGAGATCAGGGAAACGCTTTGGGTGTTCACGTCAAAGCTGATCAATTCCACCGTGTTACGATGATAGTCCTCATAGCTCAGTTCCTTGCGACCACCGATAACCTCAGTGGTCCATCTTTCGATGCGCTGGTTGCGAAAAGACTTAGGCGTCTTTCTCAGTTGCTGAAGACCGAAAGGAACCGGCGCGTCGAAATCGTATCGGGTTTCATGTTTGATGTGCAGTTTCATGGGCTACTCATAGAACCGGTAGTCGATTTCGACCTGACGGCTTAACCCGCCAAGATCATTAAGAAAATCTTCGATGTATTCGTGTAGCCCATAGTCGAAGATATCCGATATCTGTCGGCCCAGGTACTTTTCGGAAAGCAGGTTGGATGCTTCGCATGAGGGGCCCGCAAATCCGTAATCTTTCTTGAGGTAAGACAGGTTCTCTTGAATTTTCCTGCAACAGAAATGAAGGCTGCGGGGCATTCGCTGATCCAGGATCAGGAACTGAGCGATATCCGAAGGTGTCGTTTTTTGCCCGTGTGTCATCCGGTATCCGCCACCAGCCCCGACTGAGCGCAGGATGCTCTCCCACTGGATATTGTCCAGCGACGACCCGACCGAAAACGCAGTGGGCAGCAGGACATAGTATTTAACGTCAAGAATGCGTCCGGTATTGTCGGCACGTTCGATGAAATTCCCGATACGCATGAAATCAAACATGTCATTGCGCAGCATTGTGCCAAGGATCGCACCACGCACAAGGGCCGCTTGCTGACGGATCAGTTCAAGCGTACCCGGCAGGTCTCGCTCATTCACACGGCGTTTCATTGCTGCATCTACTTGCATCCATGTGCTGTTCACCGCGCTCCAAACGTCATGGGTCAATGCTGTGCGAACAAGACGCGCGTTGTCCCGGGCCTGTTTGATGACCGATTTTATGGATGAGGGGTTTTCGCCATCCCTCAGCATCCAGTCCACGGCGTTTTCCTTGGTGATTTCTTCATACTTGGAAGAATATCCGCCCAGAACGCCCGCTGTTTTCAGCACCGAGCCCCATTCCTCAACCGAGTTTTGGGTCCGGGTTAAAGCCATCCTTTGTCCGGTTTCCAGCAATCTCGCCGTGTTTTCCGCTCGTTCCAGATACCGGGACATCCAGAACAACCCACCAGCCGTTTTTCCCAGCATGTCAGTCCTCCAGAACCCAGGTGTCTTTTGTCCCGCCGCCCTGGCTGGAATTCACAACCAGTGACCCTTTCTTGAGCGCGACGCGGGTTAAACCTCCCGGAGTGATCTTCACACCTTCAGGCGAAACTAAAACAAAAGGCCGCAGATCGACATGTCTGGGAGCCAGACCGGATCTCGCAAAAATCGGGACGGTCGACAAAGACAACGTCGGTTGGGCGATGTAGTTCGACGGCCGAGATTTGAGCTTGTCGCGGAAGGCTGCGATTTCTTTCTTGCTGGCTGTCGGCCCGATCAGCATCCCATAACCGCCAGAGCCGTGTACCTCTTTCACGACAAGCTCGGACAGATTGTCCAGCACATAGGCCAGAGAGTCCGGATCGCTGCACCGCCATGTCGGAACGTTCTGGAGCAGTGGCTTTTCGCCCGTGTAGAATTCAACAATTTCCGGCATGTAGGAATAAATCGCCTTATCGTCAGCAATCCCGGTGCCGGGTGCATTGGCAATTGTAATGCCACCAGCGCGATACACGTCCATAATGCCCGGCACCCCCAAAGCGCTGTCCGGGTTGAAGTTCAGCGGGTCCAGAAAATCATCATCAACGCGCCGGTAGAGGACATCGATCGGCTTGTATCCTCGCGTTGTGCGCATGCAAACGCGCCCATCAACGACCCGCAGGTCATGTCCTTCGACCAATTCCACTGCCATCTGATCTGCTAGAAAGGCGTGCTCGTAATACGCCGAGTTGTAGATGCCGGGCGTCAGCACGGCGACGGTTGGTTCTCCTACCGCGCAGCTGGGCGCACAAGCAGCAAGGGATCGGCGCAGGTTTTTAGGATAGTCCGATACATTCCGTACATTGTTGGCACTGAAGAGTTCGGGGAACATCTTCAACATGGTTTCCCGGTTTTCGAGCATGTAGCTGACGCCTGATGGCGTGCGGGCGTTGTCCTCCAGAACATAGAACTCATCCGGCCCGGTGCGCACCAGATCGATACCTACAATATGCGTGTAAACCTGACCGGGTGGTGCAACACCGAGCATCTGCGGCAGGAATGCCTCGTTGCCAGCAATCATCTCGGCTGGAACACGACCTGCGCGTACAATTTCCTGACGATGGTAGATGTCGTATAGAAAGGCATTGATAGCCCTGACGCGTTGCTCAATGCCACGCTCCAGCCTCTGCCATTCCCTCCCGGATATGACCCGTGGAACAATATCAAACGGGATTAACCGCTCTTCTGCTTCGGCTTTTCCATAAACGTTGAAGGTGATCCCGGTTAGTCTGAATACTTCTTCAGCTTCACGCTGTTTGGCCCTTAGTCTCGAAGCATCTTCGGCATTGAACCAGCGCCCGATTTCTTCGTAAGGACCCCGCAGAGATCCAGTGTTGCTGAACATTTCATCAAAGTAGTTGCTCATGCGAGGAGTGTGACTCAGATGTCTGGAGGTTCAAGTGCTATGGGCTGGATTACTCTAAGCTCTCAGGAAAGTGCCTATTTTTTAGGCAAAGTTATGCGCGGATTTCGAAGGGTCTTTTCTGTCCAAGTACTCTATCGTCCTCTGCCAACTACAAAAAACAATTGTGAGCGTTTCCCGTTGGTTTGAAATCTCGCCTAGGGGTTTTTGAGAAATTGAATGCTGCATGGCAAGCTTTTCCAGGGAAAATAGAAAATGGATGCAGCAGCCCAAAAACATTCCCAGACCAATTGTGTTTCGTCCGTTACTCGCATGATAGCTACCATACGTTGGCTCCATACCGGCGTCTGTAAAGAAGGACCATTGTAGGGTTTGGATTCCACCGAGACGACAACCAATTAGTTTCAGCAATCGGAAGGCGGCGACAACAAAGGGCAACTCCGTCCCGTTCCGATTCCGCCAACACCTGCCCGAGCCGTTGCAACTCATGTTGGTTCCGAAACCGTTCCCGTTTCTCTTCATGGTATTTTGGGACCTGGCGACAGGGTTTCGGTCAGTCAGGTCGCATGCCCCAGATTTCCGCAAGATTGAACATCTTGGACAATACGCCCAATGACCGCGACTTGGCGGGCCCTCTTCTGAGTGCTCCGTTGATTTAGCTGCGTCGTTGTCGCCAAGTTCTTCGGTCTGCCCGACCAGAAGGGTGGACTGGTTAGGCCAAACTGAACTACGGCAATGCCGCTCTGGCAAGGGCTACCCTCAGGGGCCGGAGCTGCATGCGTCGGTGCATTGGGTCTGCAATGAGCCCATCACCCGCCGGGGGTGAACCAGATCGGAGAGGAATAGGCGCGTTCCTGATGGGTCAGTTGCGCTTCCTCCGGCAGGTCAACGCCAAAGCGCAACTTGTCGTATAGCACCCAGCGTGGGGTAGGGATTTCAAGAACCCGCACATAGTAGAAGGCCCTTTCATTCGGGTCGAAGTCCGGATCGGTCCAAACGGTGACCAATTCGGATGCGCCGATCGTGTTGCTCCAGCTTGCGGTTTCCAAGTCCACAGTATTGCCGACTTCGGGCAAGTTTCCGTCTGCATCCAGTGCCCGGTCATCCGACCAGGCTACGTTGTAGACTTTCTCCTGCAACGCACCGTCTGCATCCAACCAACCCTTTACGACTTGAACCCGATCAAGATTTGCGCCGATCGGATCGCGCAGAGCGCCAATCAGGAAGTTCGGGGCACCATCCCCTTCGCGCGGTCGCAGATCGCTGCCCATGGGGACGCCCTTGGTATAGCCAACATCAGCAACCAAACGGGTCAGAAGGTCTTCTTCGGTAAAGTCCCAGCCGCCAAAGAATCTGAGGCCGATCCGTGGACCTGTGGTCGCATAGGTTTCTCGGCGTTTGAACGCATCGAAAATGGCCGCCCGCGTGTTATCAGATGCCCATACAGCGGTGTATCCTGACGCAACCAGCGTATGTCCTTCAAATGCCCCAAGATCGCTTTCCACAAACGGATGCAGCACTCGCCTGGCCGAAGGTTCCGCGCTGACGGATTTGCCAAAGTAGTTTTCCTCTTCCGCTGTGGCCAGCGAAGTATGGCTGTCCGTCGCACCACCCATGCCGAATTTATACGGGTTCACGCCGAACTTCTCTTCCAATGCCAAGCCGCGTTTCAGGGCCTCACGTGCGTACTCACCAGCCAACATTTCATCGGTTTTCAATTCGGTGATATCGAGGTTGCCGACGTCCCAGTTTTCATAATCGGCAAAGGGATCTTCTGGGCTGAGGAAAGGGTGTGCTTCACCATCGCCCTTGATCTGCGTGACCTCGTAGTGTGGCTCCCACTTGGCGCGGTTTTGTACGTATTCCTCGTCGACCTTGCCGCCGTGATAGGTGTCTTCGGTGGGGAACATCCAACCATTCGACAGGTTCCCATTGTGGGCGAAAGCTACGGCGCGGCCGCCGGTTTTGGACTGATACTCCTCAAGCCAAGCATAAAGTGCCTTTGGGTCGGTGTCCCCGTACGGCGGTTGTGTTACCGGCGGCACCATCTGCAGAGCCCGGATTGGACCATCCCGCAGCATCACGTTGCGGTGCAGGTTGAACCCCTTTGGAACCGAGGTCCATTCGAACCCGATGAAGGCCGTGAAATTGCCGGGATCGTTATGGCGTTCTGCCGCCATGACGATCTGTTCCCAAGTGAAGGCAAACGCGTCCGCGCCGGGGCTGTAAGACTCCAGCAGAAGCTCGGGCAGAGTCATCTGCGAGAAGTTGGTGATGATGTCGAACGCCGCTTTGGCAGCATCTTCACCTCCGGCTTTATAGCCTTCGTACCACTCCAATCCTTTTGGCTCGGCCAGAACACCGGGTTTGCCCGCCTGCAGATCAGGCGCGAAGCCCATAAGGTCGGTGTGGTCGGTCAGTACCATCCAATCCAACGGTCGGGCCAATCTGACCGGCTGGCCAGTTGACGAAATGACCTGTTCGCCCTTGGCAAACCGCCATGCGTCGTCGGGAAGCAGCGTGTTGCCAAACGCGCCAGCATCAAGCGACAGCCCTGTGTGTAAATGGGTGTCCCCCCAAAGCGGGCGTTCCGGGAACGAACGGTTGGCATAGGGCGAGAAGGGACGCTCGGCAAAAGTCCCCTCGGCGGCTTCCTTGCTGGGGACGGCGTCAGCCAGTGCGATTGCTGGCAGAGATGCCAAACTAAACAAATAGAAAGACAGTCGAAGCATGTGAACCTCCCCCTCACAGACACAACGGTTTCAATTGATGAAAATATATATCTTGTTTTTATGATATCACGTTGTGTCGCGCAGGTGTTAAAAACTTCGCCAGACCCGGGCGAAGCTGTGCACGACAGCTCAGGGCTGTTTGTGAAGGATGGTGATCAGCCGTTCCGCCGCGTCCGAAAGCGTGTCCTCGTCAAAGGCCGCGTATCCAAGCAGCAACCCCTGCAGTTTTTCGGGCAAAACGCAGTGCGCTGACAAAGCGCTGATGCGCAGGCCGTTTTGCTCGGCCCGTTTGCTGATCTCAAGATCGGATATCCGGTCAACCAGCGGTGTCTTTGGCGATACGCACAAGTGCATTCCGGACGCGTCGGGCTGAAGGTCCAGAAGGTCAGCAACAGGGGCCAGCGCGTTAAGCAGATGGCTCTGACGCCGGGCATAGACCCGCCGCATCCGGCGAAGGTGCATGGCAAACTCACCGCTGTTCATGAACGCCGCCAAAGCGGGTTGCGGGATCAATGAGGCACGGGGACCGACGCGGCGTAGATAGGCCAGAGTGCTGTGCAGCAGGCGCTTGGGAACCACCAGGTACCCGATCCTCAGCGCGGGGCTGACCAATTTCGAAAAGCTGCCTAGGTAAATCGTGTTGTTCAAACCGTCCAGCCCCGAAAGCGAGGGTAAGGGTTGGCCACGATATCGAAACTCGCTGTCATAGTCGTCTTCGATCACTACAGCACCGGCGCGCCGTGCCCAATCCAGCACGGCAACCCGTCGGGACAGGGGCAGGCTTACCCCCGTAGGATAGTGCCGCGAGGGAGTAACGATCGTGGCATGTGTGCCCTGCGGAATTCTGTCCACATCCATCCCGTCCTGATCGATACGAACGGGATGGGCACTGTTGCCCGTGTCGGCAAGGATTGTGTGCAGTTTGGGCCAGCAGGGGTCCTCAACCGCGACCTGTTTGCCCGCGCCAAGCAGGCCGTGGAAAATCACCTCGAATGCTTCGCGCGCGCCAGAAGTGATCACCACCTGAGCGGGATCACAATTCAGGTGACGCCACGCGGCAAGGTGATCCGAGATCGCCTCGCGGAGTGGATACCAGCCCAGCGGGTCCGGGCGGGTCAAAAGCGCGGCCGTCGGACTGCGCCATGCGCGTTCAAGATGGCGGGCCCATTGCCGGTGCGGCAGCAGGGTTTGATCGGGCAGCCCGGTTTGAAATGGACGCCATTCCTCGATCACCGGACCGGCCGGACGGGGGATCGGCTGTGGCTGTGACAGATGGGTGATTTCGCTGGCGACAAAAGTGCCACTGCCTTGCCGGGTGACCAGATACCCCTCGCTAATCATCTGGTCATAAACCGCCTGAACCGTTGTGCGCGAGATCGAAAGCTCGGACGCCAGAGCCCGGCTGGCGGGCAGACGCGCGCCGACCAAATCCGGAGACTTTGAGACAATGGACCGCAACGCATCCAGCAACTGGGCCTGCAATGGTGCCTTCAGCGCCGCATCCAACGAGATCGCAAACAGATCACGGTGCAAATTGGCCTTATAGAAAGTTTCGAAATTGGACATTTGATAAAATCCAATACCCGGGCATTACGGGTATAGCAAGAACAAACCCGAGCTACGACTATGAACGAGACCCTGGAAACCACCGACAGAACGCGCTTGCGCAGATCACATGAGCGGGGGCATTTCGACCGTACCACGATCAACCAAATTCTGGACGCGCAACCCATGTGCAGCGTTGGGTACGTGATCGATGGCAAACCCTTTGTCACGCCGACATTGCAGTGGCGCGAAGGAAATCATGTCTATTGGCACGGTTCTTCGGCCAGCCGCGCCCTGCGCAACGCGCGCGACGCGCAGGTGTGCCTGTCGGTGGCGATCCTTGATGGCTTTGTCCTGGCCCGGTCCGGGATGCACCATTCGGTCAATTCGCGCTCGGTCACCCTTTTTGGGACGGCCTTGAAGGTCGAAAATCCTGAAGAAAAACTGGAAAAGCTCAGCCGGTTCGTGAACGGGCTTTTCCCTGGGCGCTATGAAAGCCTGCGACCGGATCATGCGCAGGATCTGAAGGCAACCATGGTGTTGGGTATGGAGATATCCGAAGGCAGCGCCAAGATCCGTACTGGTGGACCCAAGGACGAGGAAGAAGATTATAACTTGCCAATCTGGGCCGGGGTCATTCCCGTAAGCACCACGGTCGGAGAACCGGTCCCGGATTCTCGAAACATCGATGGCGTGTCACTGCCCGAGCACGTTCAATCCTTTCGGTTGTAAGGTGGGACTATGACGGACCTTTCGGTAAATCTGAACGTTGCTGCCTTGCTTCGAAACAGGCGAGAGCACCCGTGGCCGGATATTCTGGATCTGGCCCGTATTGCACTGAACGCGGGTGCTGCAGGTGTGACGGTGCATCCCCGGCCAGACGAGCGCCACACCCGGGCTGGCGATGTGCGGGCGTTGCGGGCATTGCTTGACGCAGAGTTTCCGGAACGGGAACTGAACGTCGAAGGCTATCCCGACCCGAGGTTCCTGTCGCTTGTTAACGAGGTTCGTGCCGATCAGGTGACACTTGTGCCGGATGATCCAGCGCAGGCGACAAGCGATCATGGTTGGGATTTCGAGGCGCAGGGCGTGATGCTCGCCGAGGTGGTTGCCGGGCTCAAGGAACACGGCCATCGCGTGTCGCTGTTCAGCGACCCCGAGGCGGCGCATATGGCTCATGCAGCCCAGACGGGGGCGGACCGGGTCGAGCTTTACACCGGCCCGTTTGGAGGTTCTTACAACGACCCCGTTACCGAAAAACAGGAACTTGACCGTCTGGCTGAAGCGGCGGCCGCAGCCGAGGCGCAGGGTCTGAAGGTCAACGCTGGGCACGATCTTACGGTCAATGGAACGCGCAAGTTGATCGCCCGCATCCCGTCGATAGCGGAAGTGTCCATCGGCCACGCGCTGTTCTGCGATGCCCTGACGTTTGGGATGGCTGAAACCACACGCCGCTATCTGGACTCCTGCAATTTGTCCGATGGCTGAAATCAGGCAGATGGTTCTCTTACGTGCTCGTGGTGGCTGAAGATCAGACGGTCAGACTGGAAGTCCGATCTGAAATCCGCCACGCGCCCGGACAGCGCGAAGTAAAACCTCAGCAAGCCGGGTTCGATTGACTGTGCCTGTGCAACGCAGTCTTCACATATTTGCTCAACCCGATCCTGAGGCTGGCGATTTCGGATTGCTTCAATCAGTTTGGTGTGGGTAGCTTCCAACCTTTGAAACGCGGCCGACTCCAACGTATTCGTGCCGCCCACCAGTACAAATACGGGCTCCAGATCGGTTCTTCCTTTGAGATCGACATACCCGGCTTCAAGCATGGCCAAGTGGTGCCTTGTTTCCTCGTAGACCGAGCACGAAACCAAGATGTCGTAGTCGACATGGCGGCAGCTTTGTTCGATCCGGGCAGCGACGTTCACCACGTCTCCGATCACAGTATAGTTGAACCGACGTTTGGATCCGATGTTGCCAACGCAGGCCCGGCCGGTGGCACAACCCGTCGCCAGCGCGATCGGCGGTCGCCCTTGCATGACGTCGGAGGCATTGAAATCAACCAGCGCCTGCCGCATCAATAACGCCGCCTGTGCCGCGCGGCGGGAGTGGTCTTCGACCGGTAGCGGTGCGTTCCAGAAAGCCATGACCGCATCGCCAATAAACTTGTCGATGGTGCCTCTTTCCAGCAGAATTTGATCTCCGATCTCGGAAAACAGCTGATTAAGCAGGGTAACCAAATCTGTGGCAGAAACGGTCTCGGACAATGGGGTGAATCCCCGGATATCGGAGAACATCACAGTGATCTCCTGCGTTTCGCCACCCAGTTGTAGCTGATGACCTGCCCCCTCCATCTCATCCAGAATTTCCGGCGCGACATAGTGGGAAAAGACCTGTCGGATCACTCGTTTTTCACGCTCGGTCGAAATGAAGAGATATCCTGCGAGCAGGCCGAAATTGGCCATTCCTCCCATCAGTGGAAAAGTGACATCAAACAGGATCAGTTGGTTCCGAAAAGCGAGCCAACTGATGCAAAGGACAACCGCTGCCGACGCCCCCCCGGCCACAAAAGACGCGACCGCGCCGAAGCGTGCCATTACGGCTGTGACCACAATGCCGAGAGTGACGAAAGACAGCAATTCCAGGGCTGCGGTCACATCCGAACGGCTCAGCATTTCGCCCGTCAGGATTTGTTCGAGGATCTGAGCATGGATTGATACGCCCGGAACGGATTCACCCAGCGCTGTCTGGTGCATATCAAACAGCCCGGCGGCCGACGTGCCGACCAGAATGATCCGACCCTCGATCTCGGCGCGCAGGTCGGGATTGTCGTGCGTCTGCATGATGTTATCTGCCGACAGGTACAAGTCTGGATTGTCTCGCCTGTACCTAACCCAGACTTCTCCGTTTTCGGTGGTCGGCAGCCGAAATTCTCCGATCTCGACCGCTAGCATGATGCCGGCTTCGTCCGGGGTGCCTTCGGCAATAATGATGGGCTCGTCCAACGCGACCCTGAGAGCCTCGATGCCGAGGCTGGGCAGCGCCCCGTCCGGGCCGCCCCAGAGGATGGGAACTCGACGTATGATCCCCATGCCGCCCAGTGGCGAGACATTGACACCACCGATCCCCGCCGCGCCGCGATCCAGTGGGGGCGCGGGGGGCGTCCAATGGGGAACTGAAACCAGTCCCGCGGTTGGTGTTTCCCCGATTTCGACAATGCCGACATGGGGGGTGACGGCTCGCCCTTCACCAGATTCCCGTGCTGCCGCGCCCAGAACAACCGGCCAGTTGGCGATTTCCAGTGCGAACAGCACATCATTGTCCAGTTTCGCGGCATGATGATCCACAGATACCACACCGGCAAGAGCGGGATCCTGCAGCAGGCGCGCGGGTGAAAACCTGTCGGGTTCGATGAACAGCATGTCAAATGCGATAGCTGCGGCACCATATTCGCCCAGGTTTTTGACCAGCTGGGCCAGCAATGTCCGGGGCCAAGGCCATTGCCCCCAATTTGCCAGTGATTGTTCGTCAATGTCCACAACGCGCACGGGAAGGTCGGGAACGTATTCGCGCGGCGACACGCGTTGCAGAAGATCAAAGTAGATCAGCCGGGTCATCCGCACCGGGTAAGGATCGAGAATTCGGATAAAGCACCCAAACAGGATCAAGCCGAGCCCCACAAGCTGAAAGGCACGTCGTCGCCCTGTTCGTTCCTTGGGCTTTCCGGTCACGTTTGCCTCCGAATGCCGTGGTCAGCCCCATTTGTGCGGGTGTCACAACGACATCGTTTGAACTGGTGTCATTTGGCGCGGCCGATGTGTCTTCAATTGCCGCTGTTACCGCCGTTACCGCTTTTGTCGCCGCCAGAGGGGGCGCCACTTCCGCCTGTTTCGGTGCTGCCGATTGTGCCGCCGCTACCTGGGCCGCCGCTGCCCGAACCACCGCCGATCGAGCCGCCGCGCCCATTCCCGCTGCCGCTGCTGGGCCCGATATTGCCGCCATTGCCACTACCACTTCCTGTGGAGCTTCCGATGTTTCCGCCATTGCCCCTGCCGCCGCTTTCTCGTGAAGATGCCGCCGCGCTTTCGACTCCGCTTCGTTCAGCGCGACTTGGTTCATCTCGGCTTTTGTCACCACGATCGGGGCTGGTTTCACGCACTTCGGACCGTTGTGGTTGGGGCGGCACGGTGTCTGTCCCACAACCCCTTAACTCGATCTGCAAAGGGACCAGCAACTGTTCCTGCGACTGCACAAAGGGAAAGCCTTTTTTCAATGCATTGTCATAGCTTTCCTGATCGGCGGGGCGGCCCACACCTCCGGTTTGCGTCGTTGCCAGCAGGCTACATTGTCGTCCGGCCTCGCGGCACGTGCCGCCCTTGCTGCACATTTCTACCCGACCCTGAAGCACCAACATGGCACTTTGCGTTCCGGGAACGACCCATAGGTCAAAGGTTGTGCCCCGCACAGCCATGGTCGCGTTTGGTGTTTGGATGGAATAGGCGCGCTTTTTGCTCTTGCCGGAAATAAACCGAAAACTGCCGCCAAGTGCCTGAACCGCGAAGTTCTTGGCTTTCCTGTTTCCGCGTAGCATTTTTACGTCCAGCATCATCCGCGCGTTCGGGCCAATTGCGATCTTGGTTTCGTCAACGAAAACAAGTTGAACGACACCGCTGCGGTCGGTCGAAATGGAGTCGCCAGAGGCAACATCCATACCCGCACGTAAGGGTTGAGACTTTCCCGCGCGTGTAAGCTTTGCGCCTTGTTTGACGCCAATTACTTTTCCGATTTCGGCCAAAACCTGCGATGGCAGTATTAATACACAAAAAATAACCAGTAACGATTTCAACCAAGCCAAAACCAACGTCCTTCCCCCTCAGGTGGTTTCGAACGCATCGCGCTCGCTGCTCGGGTTCTGCCTCAACGAAATCAGATAAATGAATTCGAACTTCTAAAGATCGTACAAATATGCCTTAAAACCTGCGTTATTGGCAAGTTCCCTGTGTGAAAAGTGACCTAAGATGTCCGAAAGACGTTCTCAATCTACCAAGGTAATCGGTGTCCGAAAAATCTGCCGGTCAATTTCTATCCTGGTTTGCGTTATCCCCACGCGGATCATTAAACCGATGCAAACGCTTTTCGGTTAGTGAAGCTGCATACTCATGGAGTAGCGAGAAACCGGCCGGTTTCTTATGACTCTGCGGCTTTTATCTTTTCCCTGAGTTGGAATTTTTGGATTTTCCCGGTCGAGGTCTTGGGAAGGTCAGTAAACACCACTGACTTGGGGGCCTTGAACCCGGCCAAGTGTTCCCGGCAAAACGCTATGATCTCGTCGCCGTCTGCTTCGTGACCCGGCCGTAATTCGACAAACGCGCACGGTACCTCGCCCCATTTGGGATCGGGCTTGGCCACGACCGCAGCGGCCTGAACGGCGGGGTGGCGGTACAGTACGGCCTCGACCTCGACCGATGAGATGTTTTCACCGCCCGAGATGATGACGTCTTTCAATCGGTCCCGGATTTGCATGTAGCCGCCCGGGCTGACCACGGCAGCATCTCCGGACCAGAAGTATCCGTTTTCGAAAGCCTCGGCCGTGGCGGCTACGTCCTTGTAATAGCCCTTCATGACCGTGTTGCCGCGAATGGCGATCTCACCTTGAGTTTCGCCATCTTTGGGAACGGGTTCCTCGCTGTCGCGGTCAATGACAGCAACGGATTCGACCATTGGAAAGGCGATACCCTGCTGGGCCTGCAGACGTGCCTGTTCGGCGGGGCTTTCATCGGCCCATTCCTCTTGCCGTAGGCACTGAGAGATGTGGCCAAAAGTCTCGGTCAGGCCATAGACCTGCATAACGTCCAGACCCATCGCTTTGGTCTTTTCGAGCACCGAAGGTGGGGGCGGTGCACCAGCGGTCATCACTTTGATGGCCGGGTCAAACGGGTCGGTGCCGCTGTTGTCCAGTTCGGCCAGCATTTGCAGCACGATTGGGGCTGCGCCCAAATGGGTGACGCCATGTTCGCGGATTGCCGCCAAAATCTTGTCGGCGGCTGGCACGCGGGTGAACACCATGGTTCCGCCTTGAAGTGCCATTACCCACGGGTGCCCCCAGCCGTTGCAGTGGAACATTGGCACAACGGACAGATAGACCGGATAGCTGGGCATCTGCCACGCTGCCACCGTGCCAAGCGCCATCAGGTAGGCGCCGCGATGGTGATACACTACACCTTTCGGACGCCCGGACGTGCCCGAAGTGTAGTTCAGCGCAATGGCGTCCCATTCGTCGTCAGGCAGAGCAGAACCAACATGTTCGCCTTTGATCAGAAGCTCGGAATAATCGAGACCGCCAAGGCTGTCGCCACCCACTACGTTCGGGTCGGCGATTTCCACAACAGGGATATCACGACCGAGCAGGGCAAAAGCCTTGGACAAAAGCGGTGCCAACTCACGGTCGACAATCACCAGTCTGGTGTCCGCATGATCCAGAATGTAGGCGATCGTCTCAGGTTCCAATCGTGTGTTCAGCGTGTTCAGAACAGCGCCGGACAAGGGTACGGCGAAGTGAAGCTCGAACAGTTCGGGAATGTTGGGGCAGAGAACGGACACCGTGTCGCCCTTGGTGATGCCCATTTCAGTCAGCCCGCGTGAAGCCGCGCGCGCGCGACGGACAACTTCGGCCCAATCGCGGCGCACCTCCCCGTAGATAACTGCTGTGCGGTGCCCGTGCAGCGCCGCCGCGCGATTCAGGAATGACAGCGGGGACAGCTGCACGTGGTTTGCCGCTGTCATTTCCAGCGCTTCAAAGTGTTTTTGCATGGTCGACCCTCCCAAACAGACCTGCGTGACTTGGCTCAGGCTTCTCCAAAACCCGTTGGAACCGGCAGGTCCGGCAAGGTTTTAGCCCGTTTTGCCAGACTACGCCCGATCACGACCCGGCTGATCTCGGTTGTGCCGTCAACGATGCGCAGCATCTGGCTAAGCCGGGACAGGCGGTCCAGGCCATAGGGTTTGAGCAATCCCATACCCCCAAGCACTTGCGTGCAGGTGTTGGCCGCCTTGACAGCCGCATCCGGGACAAACCGTTTGGCATGCGCCGCCATCACCGGCCCTTCGGGCGTTCCTAGCGCATTGGCCGCGGCTCGGTAAAGCAGGCGCGAGGCTTCAAGCTCGGTCGCAACATCGCCCAGCATCCACTGAATGCCGTCCAGATCCAGGTTCTTGCCGCCAAACATCTTGCGGTTCTTGGAATAGCTCAGTGCCGTATCCAGCGCAGCTTGCATCAAACCGCAACAGCCCGAGGCGATGGACACACGGGCGATGTCGATCGCCATCAGCGATCCCTGCAAGCCTTGTCCGACCGGAAGGATGATATTGTCCTCCGAAACGACGACATCTTTCATGTACATCTCGGACAGGGGCAGGAAGTTGTAGCTGGGCGTCTCATAGCGCGGCCCAAAGGTCAGGCCCGGAGTGTCGGCCGGAATGGCAATCATCGCCATATCCTGATGTCCAGGCTGATCGGTTGTTTTCACAACTGTGAAATAGATATCAGCTTCGCCAGCAAGACTGACCCATGCTTTGGCACCATTGATCGTCCAGGTGCCATCGGAGTTTATGACAGCACGGCTGTACATGTTGGTGGCATCGGATCCCGACTGTGGTTCCGTCAGCGCAAAATTTGCAAGCTTTCTGCCGGATGTCAGGTCACGCGCCCACTGATCCTTGAATGCATCTGTGCCATAACCGCACCCGGCAAAGGTGCAGATATTGTGCATCGACAGAGCAAAAGCGTACGCGCCGTCAGCTTTTCCCAGTTCTTCGTAAACCCGGATGCCGTCGCCAAGGCAAAGTCCCTGACCACCGAGTTCTTCGGGCGCGTAAAGACCGGTCAGACCGGCAGCCCCGGCTTTGTCCGAAGCCGCGCGAGGCCAAACACCTGACTGGTTCCAAGCATCCACGTTAGGCGCAACTTCGGTGGCAGCATGTTCACGGGCCACATTCAAAATTTTTTCGATCTTAGTAGACAAGCGGGGCCTCCCAAACTCCGGCATGAGAATTGTTTTGACTGTCTAAACAAGATTTTTCAATTACAGTATGTGGAAAATTCTTACGGTGGGATTGATTTTTCTTATGGCTGACGATCTGCCGACACTTAAGGGGTTGCGTGCTTTCGAAGAGGCTTATTGGCATGGCAGTTACACGCTGGCGGCCAAGGCGCTAAACGTGCAGCAACCTGCAATAAGCTATCAGATCAAACAGCTTGAACAGGATCTGGGCATTGTCCTGTTTGAAAAATCCCATGGCCGTTTGGTTCCGACACCGGATGCAACCGAGTTGTATGACACAGTTTCACGGGCCTTTCGAAATATACGAACGATGGCTGCCCGGATTCGGGCTAAGGATGGCGACGGGGTTTTCACAATCGCGACCTACCCGGGGATCGGTACATACTGGCTGTCTTCGCGCCTGCCGGAAATTTCAGAAGCGCTGGGCATTCAAGTCAAAGTGATAACCTTGGTCAAGGACGCGGACCTGTTTTTAGAGCCCGCAGATTGCTGGATTCTCTTTGGTCAGGGTCACTGGCCGGGTTTCGAAGCCCGAAAGCTGATCGACGAAGCCGTCTGCCCCGTTGCATCACCTAGTCTGATCGAACGATACCGGAAACACGATGGCAGCATTGATGTGTCCAGCATCCCGTTGATCGAGCAGGAAGATCCCGAAAAGCGTTGGCTGAGTTGGGAAACTTGGCAAGACCGTTCCCAGGACGACTGGAGCCTTTCCGACAACCGCGTCTTGGTAAATGACCATGGAATGGCACTACATCTTGCCCTGACCGGAACAGGTGTCGCGCTTGGGTGGATGGGGATAATCCAGGACTTGATTGATGGAAAGAGTTTGGTGCCTTTGTCGGCCCATCATGCGCGATCGGAGTTCGGGTACTGGGTTCTTGGTCGCGAAGGGTTTTGGGAAACAGCCCAAGGGCGGCTGATCATTGGTCTTTTGAAGAATTGACGGTGCGAACCGTGAGCAGCCTCATCTGACTGGTCCAGTTTGATTGTTAGTGCATTGTTGGCCTCTGATCCATGCGGATGATGGTTTCCGGGGCTGGTGGGCGATAACCCAATGCACTGTGGGGTCTCTTGTTGTTGTAGTGTTTCCTCCATTGTTCGATCAGGATTTGGGCCTCACGTAGGCTGTAGAAGATCTCGCCGTTGAGCAGTTCATCTCGCATCCGCCCGTTGAAGCTTTCGCAATAGCCCGTTCGCAAAAAAACTCGTCCCTCCCGCATTTTTGATTTTTTCAACAGTTTCCGGACAGTTCCGATGCTGGACTTCTCAATTCTTTTGCGCAAATTGAGCTGTCAGCACCTGTTTGCCGTACTAGACCAGAATACATACGATAATTGCCTCGATTGTCTCTGGTCTTTTGCACTACACGATCCAAGCTACTAGCAGAGCAACGAGTACGAGCAACCCAAGGATAATCACCGGTCTTAACGACGAAACTTTCTCAGCGCTTTTCGGAACAACGGTCCGCTCGGGCGATGGTGATTGCGTGTTTTCCGACGGAGGATCGAGCGGTGACCAAGCGTCAAGCGCGTTGTCTAATCGAGCCCGAAACTCATCTATACTGTCTGACCATCCGAAGGACTTGTCCACGACCCATGGAGACCATGATTTCTCGACGGTTCGAACTGCTAAAATGATCGCGCCAGAATCAGACAAACCTTGTTTGGTATACGTGGACGCAAAGTAATCAATCAATGCTTCTTTGTGAGTTTGCTTTACTTCGAACTTCCATCGTGAAATCACTTCAGCTGCTTCAACATCTATTTTTCTGTTGGTAAAGTCACAGATAAAGTGTTCTGCACCAGTGATTAGGCTTAAATCGTAGCTGGAAATACTGTCGTTTGGAAAATTGAACCCGTCTTCTACAACCACGTTCAACCCAGTCGCCCCTTCGATCAAATCGCGAGCTTCCAATTGACTTGCACCAACCATCATCGTCTCTGCAAATCCGGCGCGAAGTAATGATCCAACTGGTGCATAAACTCCTAGCTGGTCCCTCCACTCGCTTGTGCGTTTTAGGCAAAATCCGTCTCCGAGTTTTGATGGAGGCCATTCGGTTGGCGCAGCCATCCACACCCAAGCCCCCAAATTCTGGATAACTTGCAATTCGCTTTCCGGCAGCCCTGTGTGAGTACCAAGCCGCTGTGCTATTATGTGCTTAGGTCGACTATCGCCCAAACCACCCGAGGTAACGATAGATAAATCGTCACTTAGGCTGCCATCATGGCCATCAGGAAGACAAGAAACAATATAGGGCAAAAGTGCAGGAGCAATGGTCTCTTCATATGCCGCCGGATCAATTATTTGTTCCGGGTTTCTCTGTAAGGTCCCTAATAGTTCACCCCGAAGGTCGACAATATCTTCGTATAAAGTGCTTAATCTACTACTTTGTTTGAGTACATTCCGGTAGTGCTCAATATCGCTTTCTATCTCCGTGACCAAATTGTGCCCTGCCATTTGCGTTGAGAATTTGTTCACAAGATCCCAAGATTCTTCTGTGTCCGGAACATCTTTCCTATCTCTGTAAGTTTTTGAATACCAATCAAGAATACTGTATAGACGATCTGCCGGAAGTATCGATTGACCGCCGGGGTTTTTTAAGGATCGGAAAGGTCCATTCAAAGCATAGTACAAGATACAAATTGTTAAGTGCCCTAGACTGAATACTGGGTTGTAGCGATTGATTTGATCAGTGAGATGAGAAAGCTCCAGTGCCTCAAATAACGAGATTGGCCAAAGATGAGTGTCAATTGCCGAATTAAAGTAGTCAAATTTGTTAAAGGCTGCCACACTCGTTTCCCACCCGAATGCTTCACGCGAGCACCGAAGTTGGCATATGTATGCTATAGCCTCTAACTGGGCGCGCCCTCCGACTCTTATACCGCCTTGCAGAACCGAGTTGTCTATGGCAGCCGCTTCTTGTGCGGACCTTAAGTTCGCCATCAGAGGTTCTAGTTTGTCTGGATAGGAAATTGCCAATTGGCGTCTAGAGATAGAACTGAAATAGGACGACAACGGCACTGCAACTTGGGCGTCCTTCAGTTCTTTGAGGTTTTTCAAGATTACTGATGCATTTGCGTCATATGATGCGCCGGTTCGCCAAAGCGCCATTCCGTAGTTTGTTAATATCAGATCAAGGAAGTGCCTTTTCTCGTGCCAGACCTCGCTTGACATCCGAATCGCAATATCAGTGTGATCACCGTCAAGCATTGAGATTTTTTCATTCAGGACATCATATACATGCCCGTAGGCGAGGGGAATAAGGTCGCCTAAAGGGAATTTTGTGGGGGGCTTTGAAACCAAAGACTGGTTCACAAGAAGCGAAAAGGTTTGGTCATCCAATTGCAGATATGGCAACATCGGGCAACTAACCTAGGGAAAGATTTAGGTCCTCAACGTTCGTTGAAGGACTAATAGCTATAGTAGTACCAGCTGAATCGGTCACGTTAACTACTACGCTTGCTTCGTTTTTGCCATCGCTATTCTTTAAGTAAGCTTGGAGTAGCGGCACAAGAGCAGTGCAAAGAGCGAGAAATGGTGGTCCGACTTCGACGACGAGTTTAATGAGGGTTGGGGCCGACCAAAGAATTTCTGGTGTTCCTGCCGGGCAATTTAGCGGGCCATTTTGCGCGGTAGTGCGAGGTTCGTCCATTTCTGCAACACAGGGCAAGTCTTGTTGGACTAAGTAGTCTATGACAATTCGGTCTCCGACTAAGCTGAATATATTTTCCATCGATGAATTTTCCCCTTTCTACTAAGCGGCACGAAATAAAAAATCTTTTTTTGACACCAGTGGATGTTCGATCGCAAGAGGTTGGTTCTGGTAAATTCTCCCAGTCAATTGTTAATAGCTTTAACCCTTTAGCTCATTGCATTTTATGTCTTGCGCCATCGTCTGCCAAGAGGTCAGATCAGGCGGTGCTGTCAAAAACTGCTACCACGCAAATCACATACGACTTTTCTTGTCTCTTCATTTTAGTATCAATTGTGAGGTTGGTGCATCACTCCCTGCTTCGATTGCTCGAAGAAGCATCGTAGTGTCCCATCTTTGCTTACATCGGACCTTCGTTGTCGTGCCTTTGAATGAATGACTCTGGACAAACATAGACTCTATGCGCCTGTCTTGAACAACGTCAAGCTCATAGCTGTCCAAGATACACATTTGTAGTATCCTGATAGATGTTGTTTGGACGAATATCTGATGGGAACTCTTGCCTGTCGGATTACCTAAAACTGAATTAGGTCGGATAAGTGCTGGGCGTTAACATAAAGTGCAAAGCATTATTTTATTTGTGGACCGATGTTTAAGTTAGCTGATATTTTCAAAAATTTTTGGTTGGAAATCTGATCATCGATTCAAAACACTTGATTGCGTTCACCAAGTCGGACTATTCAGCGTTGATTGCCCACAAGCCAATTATTCTTTGCGAAGTCAGGATTTCTAGTTCCTGTTTCATTCAGATAGCATTCAGAAAGTAATCTGGGTTATCTTTGGCATAGTATAAATGTCACGATCTAAGGTTGCGATTCGTCGGCAATTATTGGTATTTCTGTCACCGCTGCGAAGTTCAGTTTGACGGAAATCGTGAATCCTCGCCCTGCTGGCAGGAGTGTACACTAACGAACTCTGATGAACACCAATTTGAAGTTTCTCAAAGCGATACTTTCAACAAACTCCACCAAATATTCGACTTGCGCACTCATTCAGTAAGTCGCTCTAATTTAATAATTGTTTTTCGATTTATCGTTTTTCGGGCGTGCACCGCTACGCCCAAGCCCATGGTGCTTATCTTGACGAACTGAATGGGGCGTCTTATTATCGTCTTCCTCACTAGGAATTTTACTTAACATATATCTGCTCCATTTTTGCATAAGAGAATCCCCTCTTTCGTCTCTGGACACTTCTGATGGTATATTCTTTTTGGGTTCAATTATTTTTGCTGGTTCGAAATTACCTTCGGTTTTCTTCTTGATTTGAGTGATTCTTCGCTCGACCCATTGGCCTTGAAAGTCCGCCGCTGTGATCTTTTCACTCTGAAGTTGTTTCAGCAGTCGCCAGCGCGTAGATTGAACGATTGACGTATCGTCTGAATCTTCTAACCAGGTGACAACTTCTCCCCCAAATTTTAAAGAAAAAACTTTGTCCGTCACCATTCCGAAAATGAGCTCGCGGAACGAAGAGATCATGTTTCCCGTCAAAAGTTTCCTGTTTGTAGCGATTGCAAATGTTCCTGTTCCTTTTTTTATGTCTAGGTGTGGGTTCTGGCTTACTGCGTTTTTGGGCACTTCTCGTTGGAGGTATTTT
Source organism: Ruegeria sp. CH8 (assembly GCF_056536985.1). NCBI lineage: Bacteria > Pseudomonadati > Pseudomonadota > Alphaproteobacteria > Rhodobacterales > Roseobacteraceae > Ruegeria > Ruegeria sp. CH8. The sequence goes on from NZ_JBQFQR010000034.1 coordinate 31,846, forward strand.
GCTAAATCGGAAACTGTAATTTTTCCGCTTTGCGTTAGATCAGCTGCACCAGTACGAATTCCATTTGCAAGATGCCAAGAAAAGACTCCGGCGTTGTACCCATCATCCTCTTTAGCAGTTTGTGATCTTCCTGCAGCCGTCAAAAAGTAGATACCGTCTCCATCCGCAAAACTCTCTTCTGCGGCACTCAACTGATCATTTAGTGTAGCTGCTGGAAAAGACCGACTAACTTGATCTGCGGCGCGGGCGGAATAACAACAGTCTAAAGTAATAAGGACCCGTCTAGCATTTTGGGTATCAATCAAGTGTCTGAGCTGCCGTATCTGAAAGGCGGTGATTTCGATGCTATTGATTTCAGTATCCGTAAAACAAAGGTTAAGCCCTCCCACAGAGTCCAAGACACCGTGCCCAGAAAAATGAATAATCAATACATCATTGCGTTCAGTCGCTTTGAGTTGTTCTAGGACTATTTTTTGAGCTGCAAAATTTCTAATGTCCTTATAGGGATAAACGTGGGCATCGTTGCCGCCATACTCTACGCCCGAGTAAACCTGAGTCAAAAGTTCCACGTCGTTGGCAGGATGTTTCAGCCGTTCCAATCCACTGTCGGGGCCATATTCCCCGATACCAAATAGAACTACTCGGCGCGTCATCCATCATCACGCAAGAAAGCTTCAAGTCTCCCGACCATTGCGTCTAGCTGTTCTTTGTTCAGGTCATCTGCTTGAACCGAAAAAGATGAGCCATCTTCGCGAGAGACTGAAATTTGTGCGCCTTTTCGCTTTGAGAAATAAGCTTTAAAAATTTCAAGAGTAGCAGTGGCAGCACCTCCAGCGACAAATGCCAGCGCTATTTCTCCCAATAAAATTGTGCCGTCAGCCCTTGTACCTGGCTGGTTGGGAATAGTTGAAAGTCGAGCATCGTGATCGACGGTGCTTCGTATCTCAGTCAAAAGCTCCAGTGTGTCATCTTGCATCTGGTCTTCGTCATCAAAGCCTGAGATTTTGATAGTAGCGTGCGTCATCTAATTCGATCCGAAAGGTCAATATGCCCGTAAGTGTACCAAAGTGGATGTACTTATTCAATTTTTGGGGAGTTTGTGGCTTTTGTAACAGTTGCTGACAAAGCTCTTCCTCACTTTTGTTTAACGAGATTCTATGCACGATAGAATGCAAGCGCTTTGCCCGTTCGAGCTAGATGATTTAATTTGCTTTTTCTAGACGTACTAGCGTCCTCTGAACCTGTGACGCTTGCCAGCTACCACCCCTAGCCGTAGGTAACCCAGAGGCGTTCAGGGCGTCCGCTATAGCCCTCAGGCTAAGCCCTTGGTCCCTTAGGGGCACAATTACACTGGCGATCTTCTCCGCCCTTTCTTTGGCTCTGCGCTGAACCACTTCGTTCCGTTTGTTGGTTTTGTCTCGCAATCCCCCAAGCTTGACGCCCTTGGCCTTTGCTTCCGCCAGTGCAGCCTTTGTGCGAATTGAAATGAACTCTCGTTCCTGTTCGGCCAGCCTGTCGTGGTGTCGGTGTCAGCGATGCGACCTACTACAATTGGCGGCGTCGGTTCGGTGGCATGGGCAAGTCGCAACTGTCGGAGTT
>NZ_JBQFQR010000035.1:0-33219 GCF_056536985.1 Ruegeria sp. CH8
ACCTTGGCAAGCTCTTCAGCATCTCGATCGACCAGTGCTACGCCCACTCCCTGACTGACCAACAAGCGTGCAGTGGCAAGTCCGATGCCTCACGCAGCGCCTGTAACAATGGCTATGTTTTGCGGCATGTAAATCCACCCCTAACATTCTTTTTTCCCGCTGTAGTTCTCACGCTTCGATGAGCTATTGGCAACTGGCGAAAAGAGTAACGAGTTAATCTGATCTGATGATCTCAAAGGATGTTTGAACCAGTGCGCGGCGGAGTTGGCCAGATGCTCTACCGCGCATGCTCACCAATAATAGTAAGGTTTGGGACATGATAATGCCGCCTCCGATGGCCATAGTTCCGCGGTTGCTTCCCTAGGTCCTGTTGACAAAATCTATGGTGTACCGTCCCAGATGGCTGTCTTGATATTGCGAGAAACACGATGACCCGTCCAACTTTCACCTCTAGCGTTTCGCCTGAGATCGAGCAGGTCATCCAATCCAAGCTTATCGCTTTAGAAGCGGATCATGATGTCCGAGTGTTGTTCGCCATTGAAAGCGGTAGCCGTGCATGGGGTTTCCCGTCTCCCGACAGCGATTACGATGTGCGCTTCATCTACGCGCATCGGCCAGACTGGTATCTGAGCATTGAGCCTGGTCGTGATGTCATCGAACTGCCAATCGAGGGAGATTGGGACATAAACGGGTGGGATGTTCGTAAAGCACTTGGTTTGTTGATCAAACCTAACCCTGTGATGTTGGAATGCTTGTCCAGTCCGATCAGGTACAGATGGAATGATGCGATATGTGAACGGCTGATTGCCTTCGCAGTCAAGACGACCTACGGCGAATCCTGCCTGCATCACTATCGCAACCTGGCACAGAAACAGTGGGACAAGCATGTTGGTGAGAGCCAAGAGGTGAGCTTCAAAGCGTATTTCTACATACTGAGACCTGCCTTGGCGATCTCCTGGATCAGGCAGATATCAGACACGCCACCGCCGATGAACCTGCATGATCTCATCAAAGATCAGGATCTGGCACCCGACCTCATTAGGCATATTGACAGGCTGTTGACGTTGAAAAGTAAAACCAAGGAAATGGGTCGAGGTCAGCGCATAGCGATCATTGATGAATTCATACACGATCAAATGGCGTGGGCAGCCGTAGTGAAAAACAACGAAGATCGCCTCGACCTCATGGCCGAGGGTAATAACTTGCTGCGGAACATCGTTAAGGAAAATGCCAAGCCTTAAGATTCCATTGTTTAAGATCTATGATCTCGCAGTCATGACGGTAGATAGGGCATTCAACGAAAGACCGCCGTACATAATCCCCGTACTGCAATGAGCAGGGTCTTTCCGCTATTGCCATGTTTCCGAGAAACCAAAACTGGACCCTGGTGCAGAGCGCGTCGACGGTTCCAGAGGAGCGCATATTTCCAGAATTCTGCGCCATAGCAAATGGCCTTTAGGCGGCAATATCGTTGACTCTGCTCTCTTGGGTGTCCTATCGCTGACGTCATGATGAAATCGTTCTTCGCATTCCAGGGCTATTATCCTCAGCTTTGATAGCTGCGGGTGCTTCATCATTGGTTTTCCGCTGCCCCTGACAGCGGTCAAAAACAATCGACCTTGTGCTGGGCGGCACGTTCAAAGGTCGCAAAATGAGCAACAACAGCAAAAGTCAAAACACGTCGCTAGGCATCGTGGGGTTTGGTGCGTTCGGACAACTTGCAGCCCTTCATCTCGGTCAGCACTTCGAAGTATCGGCCTATGATCCGTCCGTGGACGTTACCAACGTCGCAAAGAAGCTCGGAGTGCGTCTGTCATCATTGCACTCAGTATCGCAGGCTGATGTGATCCTCATTGCGGCACCAGTAGCCTCATTCGAGCAGGTTGTCAGCGAGATCGCGGTTGCTTGTAAACCTGGCGCGCTGATTGTTGATGTAGGCTCAGTAAAAGTGGTTCCCTCAGAAATCATGCGACGGCGGCTGCCGAACTATGTAGACATCGTCGCAACCCACCCCTTGTTCGGCCCTCAGAGTGCCACGACGGGTGTCGAGGGTTTAAAGATTGCGGTCTGCCCCATTCTGGGAAAACGACATACAAGGCTGGTTGCGTTTTTACGAAAAGCGCTCGGTCTGAATGTCTTTATGACGACACCAGAAGATCACGACCGAGAAGCAGCCGTTGTCCAAGGGCTAACGCACCTCATCGCCAAAGTGCTACTGAGAATGGGACCGCTGCCAACGCGCATGACAACGAAGAGCTTTGACTTGTTGTCTGAGGCAATTTCCATGGTGCAGCATGATGCGCCAGAAGTATTCGAAGCGATTGAGAAGACTAATCCCTATGCGGAGACCGTGCGACGACGGTTTTTTGATTTGGCCGCAAGTCTGAGTGTTGAGCTGGAAACGGCGTTGAGGACGCCGCCAGACAACGAAGCCGGAAATTGATGGAGCAGCATCCAAGGGGAGCTCCATCCGCTAGAGAGCCACTGGCAATGGTCCCACTGAATGGCCGCCACTCAACCAGAGATCGCTTCACATAAAACCGCTTCAGCGTTGTTCGCGGTTTGTTATGGCACATTCGTCAACTTTGGGTTGCGGATAGCAGCTGGTTCAATTGAACCTTTTGCGTCCGTACTGTGCTTCCAACATGTTGACTGAAAGATGGGGATTGTCCACTTCTAGAGCAGCCAGATAGGAAACCTGTCGCAAGCTCTACTCAAACAACAAAGCGCCGCTTAGGTCAAAGTGCCTCGGGAACATCGCGCGCAGAAATCGAAAAACAATTCTCATTGCTTCGTCGCGATCAAATGAATCCGGGTGGAGTAGGTAATCGGTCCACATGCCTTCCAGCAATGCGAGTGTACCGTGCGTCGCATCCTTGGCAACTTGATTAGGGTGTTCGGTTCCAGCTTCTTTCGCAATCCGGGCGAACGCGTTGAAGACCAGGTTCCGAAGCTTTGCGTCGCGTGTATCTGAAAAGGCTGCGATTGCCGCTCTGTTTCTGGCCTCGCCTCGAAATGCGTACCAAATCGAAACATTCTTCTTGTTGAGGATGGTTTCACTCAAATCACCCCGAACAATCATCTCAATATGTTCCTGTCCGGATTGCCCGGTCGTTTCCAACAGGTCGTAAATGCCATTGTAGTATTGTTCGGATGAGTAGCGGGCGGCTTCGTCAACCAAGTTGTCTTTGCCGCCAAAATGAAGGTGAATCATGCCGCGGGACAGCTCGGCGCGTTGAATGATTTCGCTTACTGAGGTCTCGGAAATCCCTTTTTCTGCAACCGAGTCGAGTACTGCCTCGATCAGGGAAAGGCGATTTCGTTCGCGTATTTCTTGTCGTTTTCCAGTCATTGGATTGGGCGGCTCTGTTTGTTTTCAGTCTCTTGCGGTGTCTTCTAATGGCCAGTGTGAAATTGGCCATCCCCAGTTGCGAAATTATCAGTTGACACAGCTAGTCCAAAAATTCCAGATTTAAATGGACGATTGTCCATTTTGTGATCGACATTGTCGTGCCACCGAAAACGAAGCTCAGCAGGGAAGCATGGCCGGAGTACTACGAAGTGAGACGGGCAAGGGCCTGGCACTGAGCGCGCCCGCGACGCTCTATGTCGGCCTGCTCGTGGCTGTTCCGCTTTGCATTCTTGTCGCCTACAGCTTTTGGACCCAGACCTATGTCGAGATTGACCGCACATTGACCTGGGCGAACTACCAAGAGGCGTTTACCGACCCGCTGGTTCGGCATCTGATGATCCGGTCGGTTGCGATTGCGGGGGCAGTGACATTGGCGACGGTCGGTCTGGCCTATCCGATTGCCTACTTCATTGCGTTTCGGACGCAGAAAAAAACCCTCTGGTTATTGCTGATCACTATCCCTTTTTGGAGCAGCTACTTACTGCGAGTGTTTAGCTGGAAGCTGATCCTTGGTTTCAACGGGGTCATGAACTCGGCATTGATTTCGTTGGGGCTGATTCAGGAGCCGCTGACATTCCTGCTATACAATGAGTTCGCCGTTGTTCTTACGCTTGCCCATGCGTGGGCGCCATTTGCAATCCTGCCGATTTATGTGTCGCTACAAAAAATCGATCGCAGCCTGCTAGAGGCCGCGACCGACCTCGGCTGCAGCAAGCTTGAAAGATTTGTCCGCGTGACATTGCCCCTGACTGTGCCTGGGATCATCGCGGCCTGCCTTATTATATTTATCCCTACCGTGGGCGATTACGTCACTCCGGCTCTGGTCGGTGGATCCCAGGGAAAAATGGTGGCCAATTTGATCCAGGTGCAGTTTGGCGCGGCCAATAATTGGCCGTTGGGTGCAACCCTATCTCTGCTTGCCATGCTTTCTGTCGGCTGCGTTGCAATCCTGTTCGTGGTGGTCGCCACCGCACTGGGCCGGAGGATCAGATGACCAAGGCCATTCGTATCCCATGGTTGCTTGTCTATGCGATCGCCTACCTTGTGTTTCTGTACCTGCCGGTTCTGCTTTTGCCGTTGTTTTCGTTCAATGACGGTACCATCGTGGCCTTCCCGTTAAAGGGGTTCACGTTGAAATGGTATGCGCAGTTGGGGCAGCAAGACACGCTGTTGCAGGCGATGGTGAACTCATTGATCGTTGGCAGCGTGGCTGCTCTTATGGCGACGGCATTAGGTCTTTTCGCAGCACGCGCGTATGTTCGGTATCGCTTCAAAGGGCGTGAGATGTCCGAAGGTCTGGTCATGCTTCCGCTGGTCATTCCCGGGATCATTGTCGCAAGTTCGATGCTGGTGCTGTTCATCAGTGTCGGGCTGAAGCCCTCGCTGACAACTGTGATCCTTGGGCATGTGTTCGTGGCGCTGCCATTCGCCGTGTCGATCATGAAATCCGCCTTTGACGATTTCGACCAATCGCTGGAAGAGGCCGCCTTTGATCTCGGCGAAAGTGTCATTGGGACCTTTCGGCGCGTCACTCTGCCTATTGTTGCGCCCGGCATCATCGCCAGCCTGCTGGTGACGTTCACCGTGTCGTTTGATGAATTTGTTTTGGCCTTCTTCCTGTCCGGAAACAGCCCGACACTGCCAGTCTATATCTGGAGTCAAATCCGCTTCCCGGCAAAGCTACCCAATACCTTGGCGCTTGGGTCTCTGCTTTTGCTCTCGTCGGTCTTGCTGCTGCTGATAGCAGAGTATTTTCGCCGCCGCTCGACCAAGTCCTCTGATTGAGGCCAAAGGAAAAGAACAAGATGAGCGAACAAAACATCATCGAAATCAAGGGTGTCGAGAAGCGCTTTGGAGGTTTTGTTGCTGTGGCCGATCTGAACCTGACCTTGAAAGAGGGTGAGTTCTTTTCGCTGCTTGGACCTTCGGGCTGCGGAAAGACAACGGCTTTGCGCATCATCGCAGGATTTCAGGACCACGAAGAAGGCGAGATCCGGATTGATGGCCGCACAATGGGCGAGGTGCCCGCCAACAAGAGACCCACCAACATGGTGTTCCAAAGCTATGCGATCTTTCCGCACTTGAATGTCGGCGACAATGTCGGGTTCGGTTTGCGCAAGACAAAGCTCTCGCGGAATGAAATCAAGGAGCGCGTTGCCGAGGCGCTTGAGATGGTAGAACTCGGCGGCTTGCAGGACCGCAAAGCTGATGAGTTATCTGGCGGTCAGCGGCAACGCGTGGCGCTGGCCCGTGCGCTGGTCATGCGTCCGAAGGTGCTGTTGCTGGACGAGCCTCTGTCCGCGCTGGACAAGAACCTGCGCGAAGCGATGCAGTTGGAAATGCGCCGCTTGCAGCAAAAGCTTGGCATTACATTCGTCATGGTGACGCATGACCAGTACGAAGCGATGACCATGTCTGACAGGATCGGAGTCATGTTCGCGGGGCGGCTCAAGCAGGTCGACAAACCCGAGGTCTTGTATTCCCAACCTTGCAACCGGGAAGTGGCCTCTTTCATCGGCGGGATGAACTTTCTGGATGCCGAGGTAACGTCAGAGAACCCTGAAGCGCTGGAAGTCAACGTTCAGGGCTTTGGGCAGATGACAATTGGGGTGAACCCCAACGTTCAGGCGCATGACAAGGATCTGTTGGTCGGCGTTCGTCCCGAGCAGCTGGAGATCAGAGCAGAAAAACCGGAGGGGTATGATGCCTATGTTCAGGGCGAGGTGTCAGACGTCGCCTTCTATGGCGAGAGCGTCCACTATTACGTCCGCATCGAGGGGCTTGCTGACAGCATCGCCGTCGCAGTGCCAAACTACTTTCACACAGTCGATCACAGTCGCGGCGATACCGTCTGGCTTGGCGTTCAAAGCGCCTCGGTGATCGACTTGGGCAAACGTGAGTCTTTGGGAGGAGACCAATGAATAAAGCAGCATCACTTATGGCAGCAGTAGTTGCCACCTTCGCAGCGAACCAAGCTCTGGCCAATGCGGCCGATCTGACCGTTTTTGATTGGTCCGGCTACGAGGATCCGGGGTTTTTTGGCGACTATGTCGAAAAGTACGGCGGCGCGCCCAGCTACACCTACTTCGGCAGCGTCGAAGAGGCGTTCACCAAGCTTCAATCCGGGTTCGAAGCCGATCTCGCTCATCCTTGCACGGATGCCCTCAGAAAGTGGGTCGCGGCGGATATGCTAAAACCGATCGACACTAGCAAGCTGGAGAACTGGGACAAGCTGATGCCCAAGATCAAAGAGGTCGATGGCATCACGATCGACGGGCAGACCTATATGGTGCCATTTGAATGGGGTAACACCGGCCTGATCTATCGCACGGATATGGTTTCGGCGGATGATGTTTCGCTCCAATTGCTGATGGATCCTGCCTATCAGGGCAAGGTTGCCGTTCCGGATGCCGCTTCCAGTGCATTTGCTATGGCTGCGCTAGCAACAGGTGCTTCTAGCTATACCGATATGAGCGACGAGGAATTCCAGAAAGCTGCGGACTACTTGCGGGCGATTCATCCAAATGTGCGCTTCTATTGGTCTGACGCCGGCCAACTGGATCAGGCAATTGCCAGCGGTGAGGTGACGCTGGGTTGGGGCTGGAATCAGTCGGAACTGAACCTGATCTGGAACGAAACCCCGGCGGTTATGATGCGTGATGTGGACAAGGGCATCGCTACCTGGGTCTGCGGCTATGTGCACCTTAAATCCGCCAAACAGTCAGATGAGCAGGTCTATGACATGCTGAACGCGCTGAGTTCGGCTGCCAGCGGTAAGTATATCCTCGAAAGCTGGGGGTATGCCCATGCCAACGAGGACGCGTTTGCGCAAGCCGATCCGGCACTTGTGGAAACCTATGGTTTCTCAGATGTGGACAGATTCTTTGAGGGCAGCCTGTTTTTTGACGCCGTCAACCCGGAGCTTGAAGCCAAGATGTTGAAGGAATTCGAGCGCATCAAAGCAGGCTTCTAGGCACACCTAAACGACACAACCGGGAATGGCGGGAACCTAGAAACCCTTCCATTCCCTCGAAACGATTTCCGATTTTTTGGAGGAAGCGCGGCAATGTCAGGCGCTGAAGGATACTCTGTACTCTTCGAACCGGTTCAAATTGGGCCAGTGACGGCTCGAAACCGGTTCTATCAAGTGCCCCACTGCAACGGTATGGGGCACCTTCGACCGCAGGCCGAAGCCGCCATGCGGGCAATGAAGGCCGAGGGGGGGTGGGCTGTCGTGTCCAATCAAGAAACGGAAATTCATCCGACTTCCGACCTGTCCCCCTTTGCGGAAAACCGGTTGTGGGACGAACGGGATATTCCTGCGCTGCGGCTAATGACCGAGGCCGTACACGACAAGGGCTCTTTGGCGGCCATTGAATTGGCTCACAACGGCCATCATGCGCAAAACCATTTGAGCCGTGCACCTTTGTTGGCGCCGTCAGAACTAGCCTTGCAAACCGCCTATCCCAAGCAGGCTAGGGCGATGGACAAAGCGGACATTTGCGAATTCCGCAAGTGGCATCGCGCTGCGGCTCGTCGCTCGCGCGAAGCAGGATTCGATATTGTGTATGTCTATGCCGGGCATCACATGACCCTGCCGCATCATTTTCTGCTGCCACAGTTCAATGATCGGACGGATGAATATGGAGGCTCGTTGGAGAACCGGGTGCGTCTGACCCGGGAGATTCTGGAAGAAATCAAGGAAGAGGTTGGAGATGATTGCGCCATTGCCCTGCGGTTTGCGGTTGATGAAATGCTCGGGGCAGACGGGATGCAAGCGCAGGAAGAAGGCCGTGCTGTAGTCGAATTGCTGGCCGAGCTTCCAGACCTTTGGGATGTTAACGTCGCGGATTGGAGCAACGACTCTGCGACAACCCGCTTTGAGCCTCGAGACGGATTTCAAACCTCATACATCGAATTCGTCAAACAGGTGACTTCCAAGCCAGTGGTGGGTGTCGGGCGCCTTACCTCTCCGGATTTGATGGTGTCACTGGTCAAAAAAGGCATTCTTGATTTTATCGGCGCGGCGCGACCATCCATTGCCGATCCGTTTCTCCCCAAAAAAATTAATGAAGGTCGCATCGAAGAAATCCGCGAATGCATCGGCTGCAATATCTGCGTTTCATCCGACTCCCTCGGCGTCCCCATACGGTGCACCCAAAACCCGACTATGGGCGAAGAGTGGCGGCGGAAATGGCATCCTGAGATCATAGAGCGCAAGGGAAACGAGGAAGCCGCGCTTGTTGTCGGCAGCGGTCCCTCCGGGCTTGAATGCGCCATGCAACTGGCGCGCCGAGGCTATGAGGTGACTTTGGCGGAAGCTAAGCAAGAGCTTGGCGGCCGTGTGTTGCAAGAATCCAGCCTGACCGGGCTATCCGCCTGGAAACGCGTTACAGATCACAGGGTTTATGACCTTCAACAACGCGGGAACGTGCAGCTATTCACCGACAGCCGTTTGTCAGCAAACGAGGTTGTCGAGCTGGGCATTCCGAATGTCTTTGTAGCAACTGGTTCATCGTGGCGGCGAGATGGCCGCGGGAAGTCTGCGTTTCAGGGCATATCAGTTGGTTCTGGGTCTCAGATATTTACTCCAGACGAAATTATGTCAGGGGTAATGCCGGAGGGCGGTCCAATTTTGATCTACGATGATGATCAGGCCTACCTCGGTGGCGTATTGGCGGATCATTTGGCTCAGGCTGGACGTGAAGTCGTCTTTGTAACCCCAGCCTCAATGGTTTCGCCGTTTACTGAAATGACGTTGGAACAAACTCGAGTACAACGTAGCCTGCTGGAAAAAGGCGTTCGACTGGTCCTGTCTTATACTTTGGACCGAGTGGCGCCGGGTCAGGCGACCGTGCAATGTGCCTACACGGGGCGAGAACAGACCATAGGATGCGGCTCTGTGGTGTTGGTAACGCAGCGCGCGCGCGAAACCACCCTTTACGATGAGCTGCGAAGCTTGGCCGACAACCCGCTGACTACGTTGGAATTGATCGGCGATGCCGCAAACCCCGGCTTGATCGCGGACGCAGTATATTCGGGTCACATGGCTGCCCGGAATTTCGAACGCGATGCGGGCGACATCGACCGCGAATTTTTCCGCCGGGAACTCGTTTCCCTTGAACCTGTGTGAGGTGCGCTATGCCAAAAGATGACTTGCAAGTAATGCGCGACTTGATGGAAGCGCAGCGGGAAGGGTTCGCCTTACCGCGTTATTTCTATACGTCGCAGGCGGTATACGAAAACGATATCAGTACATTCTGGAACCGCAACTGGATCTGGGTGGGCCATATCAGTCAGGTCGCTGAACCCGGCGACTATTTCCTGTTCGATTACGGCCCGGAGTCCATCATTATCGTTCGGGATCGCGAAGGCGGGGTGCGCGCGCATCAGAATGTGTGTCGCCACCGGGGATCGCGCGTTTGCATTGAACAGAAAGGCAAAGCGCGTAATTTCATTTGCCCCTATCACGCGTGGACCTTTGACCTGAACGGCAAACTGCGAAACGGGCGGTCAATGGGGCCGGATTTTGACCCGGGCCAGTACGGGTTGTTCCCGGTTCAGGTGAAGATCTTCCAAGGCCTGATTTTTGTCTGCGCTGCTGAAAACGCCCCCCCGTTGGATGCTGCCTTGGAACGGCTGGCACCTCTTTCAAAGCCGTTCGATTTTGAAAACCTCAAGGCCGCGCATGAGGCGTCATACCCGGTTCCGGCGAACTGGAAACTGGCTCTTGAGAATTACTTGGAATGCTATCACTGCGCGCCCTCCCATCAGGATTATTCGCGTAGCCATTCCCTGAAAGACCCTGCCCAGGTTGTGGAGTTTAGCGGGGCATTGCATGTACGGATGAAAGAAGCCGGAGTGCCCACCGAGGAGCTTGATCTGACGGGAGAAAATGCGGACGCGCCGGGCGCAGATGTTTATTGGCGGCGTTACCCTTTGTTCCCCGGTTTTGTGACCGGTAGCAAGAATGGAGCGCCTCTCGCGCTGCCTTTGGGCGAACTGAAATCCCACGATGGCGGAGCAACTGATCTGGGGATCGGCACACTGAACTACTTCCTCGTCTATGCAGATCACGTGGTCGGATATCGGTTCGTCCCGCGCGCCCTGCAGGAAACGGATATTCAGATCGTTTGGTACGTGCGCGGCGACGCCGAAGAAGGGCGTGACTATGACAAGGGCGCTCTTACATGGCTCTGGCATGTCACGTCGCTCGATGACGAGCGGATCATCCGTCACAATCAGGAAGGCGTGAATTCTCACCATTTCGTCCCGGGCCCGCTGTCCGAGATGGAATGGAGCATTCCCGGTTTCTATCGCAACTATTTCAGCATGATCTGACACGCTCAGAATTCGGAGACTAAACATGACAGAGTTAACGCAGCGCAGATCACGACGGCGCGGGGGCGGGCGTGAAGCACGAGCCGCAGTGCGGAACAGTAACGCCTCCTCGCAGGCAATTTGGCCAGGCATCTCGGGCGGTAGATACAAGCCGCTTTCAGACGCAGATATGGCGCGCATTCACGAAGCCGCGCTCAGCATTTTGGAGCGCACTGGGGTCGGGGACCCAACACAGGAAGTCCTTGATCTCGTGTTGCCCAAAGGGGCCACAGTGAACGAGCATGGCAGGCTGTGCTTTCCTCGTGCCTTGATGGAAGACCTGTTGGCCAAGGCAGCCAGTGAATTCTACGTACACGCACGAGGGTCGCGGGCCGGCAAGGACGACATGCATTGCACCAAGGACAAGGTGTATTACGCGAACTCCGGAACGGCGGTGACCACATTTGACGCGGAGACGCGTAGTTACCGGCCATCAACGCTCAAGGACATCTACGATTTCACCCGTTTGGTCGATCGGCTCGACAACATTCACATGACTGGCGACACGGTTCTGGCGACGGATGTACCGCAGGACTACGAGCATGATATGAGTATGCTCTACGCCATTCTGGCGGGAAGTGAAAAGCCGTCATGTCTGACATTCCGTACACGCGAACATATTCAGGACGCGATCCATATGTTCGATTTGGCATCGGGCGGGGAAGGCAAATTCCTTGAAAAACCCTCGGTTATCTTCGGTGGCTGCCCCATTGTTTCACCGCTCAGATTCGGACGGGAAAATCTGGAAATCCTGATTGATACTGCGAAGATGGGGCTTGTCTGCGATCTGGCCGTCCCGCCGCAAGCTGGGGCTACGTCCCCTGCGCCGTTGGCCGGTACGTTGGCGCAGGCGGTGGCCGAGACTCTGTCATGTGTTGCCATTGCCAATTTGATCAATCCGGGAACACCGGTCGTCTTTGCGGCATGGCCGTTTATTACCGATCTGCGCACTGGATCGTTTACAGGCGGCAGTGGCGAACAGGCGTTGATTTCAGCCGCGGCTATTCAGATGGGCAATTTCTACAATCTGCCGACCAGTGTCGGATGTGGCATGACGGATTCTAAAATTCCAGATGCGCAATATGGACTGGAAAAGGCGCTGACTTTCGCGTTGGCGGCCCATGCCGGGGCCAACAGGCTGTGCGAGTTCGGAGGTATGCTTGGCAGTCTGATGGGCTGTAGCTTTGAGTCAATGGTCATCGACAATGAAGCTGCGGGCATGATCTCGCGAACGCTTCGCGGGATTGAGGTGAGCGATGACACGCTCTCAGCCGACGTCATCCATGAATGCGCAATCGACCCGGGTCATTTCCTCGGTAACGCGCAGACCTTGCACTACATGGAAACCGAGTACGTCTATCCGACACTGATGGACCGGGAACTAACAGATACCTGGGAGAAAGCCGGTCGTCAGGACATGTTCGAACGGAGCCGATCCGTTGTGGATGACATTCTGTCCAATCACTATCCGAACTACTTTGGCAGCATGGTGGACGAAGAGGTTCGGTCCAGGTTCCCGATCAAATTGCCCCCCGAGGCAATGCGCGCTGGGTAAGCGCCGCTGAGCGTAGGGCAGGCTTCGCGGTTGTGCCTAAGTTCTGAATACGCCTTGGCGCGTCAGGTCTTCGGTTGTCAGCCGGATTCCTTTTTCAAGGATGTCAAACATCTCGTTCAACTCGCCCTCCGTGATGATCAGCGGAGGGGAGAACACACACATGTTGATGATGGGCCGAAAGATCAGCCCGTTTTCCTGGCAATGGTGATCAATCATCGCACCATCGGACTTATCAAGATCCAATAGATTGTCAGCCTCGGCGTCCGCAACGCACTCAACGCAACCAACCAGTCCCATACCGCGGGCATCGCCGACCAGCGGCAAGTCGGCCAGAGCCTGAAGACGCTCTTCGAACAAGGGCGTGATCGCGCGGACATGTTCCAGAACGCCGTCACGCTCCATAATTTCAATGGTTTTCAAACCTGCCGCTGCGCTCACTGGGTGGCCCGAATACGTGAAACCATTTGAAAAGGTGGCATCCTGCCCGTTGTCTCCGCTCACATCTGCAATCAGCCGGTCAGAGAAAATACAGGCCCCCATGGGTACATACCCTTACGTCATGCCTTTGGCGCAGGTGATGATATCAGGTTGAATTCCAAAGACGTCTTCCGAAGCAAACCAATGTCCAAGCCGACCAAAACCGGATACGACCTCGTCTGAAATATACAGGACATCGTATTTCCGGCAGATTTCCAGGCAGCGCTGATGATACCCCTTGGAGGCACAATGACGCCACCAGAGCACAAGATCGGTTCAGCGATGAAAGCAGCGACTTTGTCTGCTCCGGTCTGCAGGATCGTGTTCTCCAGATCAGCAATTTTTTCGTCCAGGAAATCATTGATCGTCTGATCGGGGCGACGCGTATACGGGTTCACATTCGGTAGGAAACGCGTAAGGTCCGAGGCCTGATCCAACCAACCTTTGTCGCGCTCTTTTCCGGAAGCCGAGGCCGCCAGGTACGTCGATCCGTGATAGGCCTTCTGCCGTGAGATCACGATCTTCTTTTCAGGTTTGCCCAGCAGGTTGTTGCGGAATTGTACAATACGTATGGCGCTATCAACGGCCGTTGATCCACCCGTTGTGAAGAACACGTGGTTCAGGTCACCCGGGGTTCTCTTGGTAATCTCATGTGCCAACCGGGCCGGAGCAGAGTTGGCATTATTGAAGGGCGAAAAATACGCCATCTCTTTCGCCTGCTGCGCCATCGCATCGGCTATTTCGGTGTTTCCATAGCCCAGTTGAACGCACCACATCCCGGCAGGCCCGTCTATCAGGCGCTTTCTGTCCTCTGTCACGACGTGGATACCAAGACCGCTTTCGGCAAAGGTTCGTTCATTTGACCTAGGTACGACATCCCCTCCCACGGGTGCAGGAAGTGTTTGTTGTCCCAGTCACGTACAGACTGAAAATCGGAGTTCAAGAGTGCCATTGGGATGCTGTGTGAAACACTTATCACAAAATGAACAAACATTCATTCAATGTCAATACTTGAACTTCTGCTCCCCTAGATGCGAGAAGTAACAGGCGCGTTTCTCAACAAAGGAAAAAGACATTTCTGCCGAGACTGATATCCCAACCAATGCACGAGATCTGAGCAAGCTGCAGAACCGAAAGAAGTTGATCCAGGCGGCAGCAGACGCCATCCATAAGTACGGAATTCGCGGAACGACCTCGGCAAGAATTCAGGAGCTGTCAGGATTATCGCGGGGAATGGTGAACCTGCACTTTGGCTCAAAGGAGAAGCTGCTGCTCGCCGTGGCAGAGGAGCTATCAGCGCGCTACGCAAGGCAATGGAAGGCAATCGCAGATAACCCCGAGTTTGGCCCTGCGGACAAGCTGATCTCTATCATAAAGGCTGATTTTGACCCGTTGGTCCTTAATGCGCGGGACGTTGCGATCTGGTTTTCGTTTCGGGTCGAAGCGCTCTCGAATCCACACATTTTTCCTTTCATCGACTCGCGGGACAAAGGTTTCCGAGCGGCGATCCAAGACCTGTTGAAGCAAATTGAGAGTGAAGGTGAGTACGAAGACGTCGACGCCAAACTTGCAACAGACGCTTTGATTGCTTTGCTGGAAGGACTCTGGACCGACTACCATTTGCACTCAGAAATCTTCAATCCCGAGGAGGCTTTGAAGATTTGCCTGTATGTATTGCAGTCAATGTTTCCGAAGCACTTTGTGACACAGTCGTTTCACATGTGACTCCGACAAAAATGATTGAGAGTGTACTACGGTTAATCACAAACCAGTTCGGGTTTCGCGGTTCAATCGGCGCAGGTCGTTTATCATTGCTTTGGCCAGAGAGATGCACATGAGCAGCAAGACGACACTGAACGGCAGCGCGCCGATTATCATGGAATTGGTCAAGGCCTCTAACCCGCCGCCGCCCGCGATAAGCAAAGTTCCAATGACAAGAGTCAGAAGAACGCCCCAGATGATGCGATGAAGCAAGCCGGTGTCTTCCGACCCACCGGACATGATCGTGTTCATCACGAGGATGCCAGAGTCGGCGGATGTAACAAGGAATGTCATGGTTAGCAGCACACACATGATACTCACTACCGTAAGCAAGTTGCCCGATATCATTTCCCCCAAGGTGACGAACAGTGTTGCCGTTGTTGATGCGGCAAGGATCGATCCATTGGCATCTCCATTCAGTTCCAAATCAATGGCGGCCCCGCCCAGAATGGCCATCCAGGCGAAACAAACGAGGGACGGGGCAATGACCGCTCCAAGAATAAACTCGCGTACGGTTCGCCCTCTGGAGATACGCGCTAGAAAAAGGCCGACAAAGGGTGAAAACGCGATCCACCATGCCCAGTAGAATGTAGTCCATCCGGCCTGCCATCCGAACAACCTGCCTCGTGTGCCCGCGTCATAAACTGCAGTCTTGGTTGCATCAGAAAGACCGGCTGAATCGTTGCTCAAACCCTCAAGATAGGTTGCTTTTGTTCCCCATGGATCAGTTGCGCCCGCGAAGAGTTCCCCGACAAAGGGCGCCGCCTCTGCTGGCAATACGGAGGCAAACTCGACTTCGGAAATTGGTCGAAAAGCCTGGAAACTCAGAGGGACAAAGTTTTTGATATAGTCAACCAGCGCTGTAGCATAGGTCGTCGCCGCAAATGCGAATGAGCCATAAACAATGAATACCGCCAGCAATACCATTGAAAAGAGAAGATTAATGTTTGACAAGTACTTGACACCACGCCCCACGCCAGAGACGGCTGAGAGTGTCGACATAATCATAACAACGATCAACGCCGTAATTAGGCCGGCGGTCGACGGGATCATTTTGGTTACGTCTTTCTCCACAAGCCAATTCGCACCAGTAATTAGAAACGCACCGTCCACCAATTGAGAAACGCCATATCCGATCGTTACCGCCACGCCGAGTATTGTCGCAACGACGCCGAGCACATCGATCACATGGCCTGCAACACCGTTTGAGTATTCTCCGAGCAATGGGGTCAGTGCGGTGCGGATTGTTAGCGGCATGCCTCTTGTAAACGCGTAATAGGCAAGGCTAAGGCCGGTGACGACGTATATTGCCCAGGCGTGAAATCCGGTGTGCAAAAATGTATAGCGGTAGGCTCCTTGAATTGCGTCCTCGCTTTTGGGAGTGATTTCCCCGGAAATAGTCAATGGGTTGGTTTCCCAAAGGCCAAGTGGTTCAGCGGTTGCATAGACCATTAGGCCCACGCCCAGACCCGCCCCAAACATCATCGAAAACCATGAGAAGTTCGAAAATTCCGGTTTCTCATCTTCTAACCCCAACCTTATTCGGCCGGTTGATGGAATGAGCGCGACAAGGAAGAGGAAGAGTACAAATAATCCAACGGAAAGGTTGTAGAAGGTATTGAACTCGGACAGCATTCCGGACTTCCAAGATCGCAGTGTATCGTTCGCTGATAGTGGCCAAACCAGCGCCCAGAGAACAAGCAGAGAAACCGAGAGTTTGCTGACTAGCGCAATCGGCAGGCTATACCCTTTGTAAAAGCCAGTCCGCTGAGTCCTTATTTTGAGGTCTGTGAAAGGTTCTTCAAGCGCCATGTTTTCTCGGTCTTGCATAAATTGACTGCTTTGCACGCCGCACTGCCAGTCGCTGGGTTCCAGACTAGTTTACTTTCAGACAGAATAGGACTGTAGCTGAGGAAGCGATAGCTGAGAGGAAAACCTTTGAGTCGCAAATGGCAAAACCTGTGCGGTTATGAAAATATGAATGACTCAAAATCAAAGGCTTGGCCATCGTTCAATGGCGAAACTATGTGTCGCACGACATATCTTGTTGGACGTCAGAGGAATTTGACCTTTGCGTCATAAACTGACCCAACACCCCCCTTTTCGTGACCCCACAGATTGTTTCGTTTGATCTGACTTCCCCTCCGGAAAATCAGGGCTGATTTGCAGATCAGACGGCGAAGCCGCCTGTTCCTGCTGATCTGCCACGTGGCGAACGCGGGAGTCCGCTACCAGGCATATAAGTGATGGTTCCTTTGGTTCGCAGATAAGGACCCGCTCAACCAGAGATCGCTTCACTTAACACCCATTCAGCGACGTTCTCACTTTGTTACGGTGCTGCGATTCATTCGGTGGTTGCGAAAATTTGCCATTCGAAGCGCCACTCGACGACAACTGTGATGCGGATGGAGCTTTAATTTGTTTTGCAGCCAGCGTTAACACAAAAAACCTAGTTCCCGCAGAGGAAGACTTTCGGAGTCGCGGCGAAGTTGAAGAAATGCGAAAAATACGCTAGATTCCTAAACATATTCGAGCTTGAGGCGCGAGCAGTGGTATGGGCGTGCTGAAAAGGCTTTTGAAACTATGCGCAGCTTTCCCATATTCTCCTACCCAAGGACTACATTGGGTTGCGCCTACATGGAGAATTGGCAACCGACGCGTCCGATGTCGCCGGGACATTGTGGCTGGATCAGGCGTCGCGCAACTGGCATGCCGGAATTGCCGAGGCTTCTGACGTTGCTCGCGATTGGCTGCCGCAGATTTTCGATGGTCACAGTGTCGTCGGCACTGTGACGGCACTTGTCGCAGCTGAGACGGGATTGAGACCTGACGTGCCCGTCGTGGCCGGAGGAGGGGGCGCGGCAACCGGCGCTGTGTCTTTGGGTGCTACCGAACCGGGTCGAGGCTTCATCTCTTTAGGAACGTCTGGCCAGTTGTTCGTGGCGGATCGGGCTTACAAACCCAATCCCGAACGTTATGTACATGCTTTTGCACACACGCTGCCCGGCCGTTGGTATCAAATGGCAGCAATGCTGAACGGGGCCAGGCCAATTTCGTGGATAGGTGGACAGCTTGGGCTTTCCGCAGCTAAAGTTGTCGCCCTTGCCGAAACGGCGAGAGGCGATCGCGTGCCGATTTTTCTGCCGCATTTGACAGGTGAACGCAGCCCCCTGGGAGATCCGTATATCCGGGCCTGTTTCTTTGGACTCGAGGACTCAACAACACGCGCGGACATCTGCCGTTCCGTGGTGGAGGCGATTGCGTTTTGCTTTGCTGATGCAGCTCAGAGTTTCGGTGACACTATGGATAACTTGCCGGAATTGGCTGCCATCGGAGGAGGCAGCCAATCAGATTTTCTGCTGAAGCTGATCGCGACGGTGATTGGGAAACCTGTAGTGCGCTCGGAAGGAGCCGATACTGGCCCGGCCTTTGGTGCGGCGCGGCTGGCAGCTTATAGCGACGATGCGATTACCGGAGCCGATCTCGCGTTTCAGATGCCAACTGCAGATAGGTTCGAGCCAGCCGATATGACAGTGCTCTTCGAGCGTTTGACACAGTTTCGCCGGCTTTATGCTGCCATCAAAAACGTTAATTGCCTGCTATCAAACAATCTTTCGCAACTCAATATGCTTCCTAAGTGTGGTGGAGGGGCTTTGTGCCGCAAATAGTATACTACGTGCTGCTCAGCGTTCTTGTCGAACGTCACACGAATCTTACCCAACCACCATAGTTGGACCAGAAGAGGTGAAATCCGAAATCAGTAGGCGTCCCCAATGTTGTAGCAGTCTTCATAGGCGGTCGGGCAAAGTGTCAAGCATCCAATTTTATCAAATCGCTTGCCTTTTCGCCGATCATGATCGCTGGTGCGTTGGTGTTGCCACTGACGATTTCCGGCATGATTGAGCAATCGGCCACCCGCAGGTTCTCGATACCGCGTACCTTTAGTTTTGCATCGACAACGGATGTCTCTGACTGTCCCATCGCGCAGGTGCCGGTGGGGTGGTAGATTGATGCGGTGTTCGCTCTGGCCCAATCCAGCGTGCCATCGTAGTCGTCGACGCTCAGGTCCGCCGAGGGTCGAAACTCTTCTGAAATCTTCGAGGCCAGAGGGTTCTGTTTGGCAATCTTTCGCGCGATGTTCACGCCGTCGACGATGGTTCGGCAATCAGTCTCCGTGGAAAGGTAGTTCGGGAAGATTTTGACATGTTGAGACGGATCCGGACCGTTCAGGCGAAGTTCCCCTCGGCTCTCCGGACGCAGTTGGCAGACCGACATTGTAAAGGCTGAAAAGGGATGCACGCCCTCGCCAGGGCTGTCGGCGGACCAGGGTTGCACGTGGAATTGAATGTCCGGTGTTTCGACATCAGGTCGGGTTTTCATGAAGCCGGTGGCAAGGCTGGCGGCCATGGTCATAGGACCCGCGCGAAATAGCGCGTACTTCAAAGCGATGCGCGCCTGATTGAACAGGCTGCGTACTTCGTCATTCAGCGTTGGCTCATTGCATTTGAACACCAGCCGCGCCTGCAGGTGGTCCTGCAAGCCTTTGCCAACTCCGGGCAGGGCATGTTGGGTTTCGATGCCGTTTTCCTTCAAGTGATCCGGGTCACCGATTCCCGACAGCATCAGAATCTGTGGGGAGTTGATCGCCCCGCCGGACAGGATGATTTCGCGACGAACTTTCAGGGTTTGTTCGGCCCCGGTGCGATCCCGATAAGCCAGTCCAATGGCCTTTTTCCCGTCCATGACCACACGCGTGACCAGCGCGTTTGTGATTATGTTCAGATTTTGACGCCCCCGGATGGGCTTGAGATAGGCCACAGCAGCGCTGCACCTACGGCCGTTGCGGGTGGTCAGTTGGAAATAACCCACGCCCTCTTGTTCGGCACCGTTGTAATCGGGGTTGAATGGATAACCGGCGGCCTGCGCTGCGGCCACCCAGGCGTCGCAGATGGGCCGTTGAATGCGCATATTGGACACAGACAAAGGTCCACCGACCCCGTGAAATTCATCCTCGCCCCGCTCCTGATCTTCGCAGCGCTTGAATAGGGGCAGGACATCGTCCCAGCCCCAGCCCTCGTTGCCCATTTGCCGCCAGCGGTCATAATCCTCTTTCTGTCCACGCACATAGAGCAACCCGTTCAGCGAGGATGATCCACCCAGCACCTTGCCGCGTGGCCAGTCGATAGATCGCCCGTTCAGCCCCGGATCAGGTTCGGTGCGATAGCACCAATCGACCGAGGGGTTATGCATGGTTTTGAAGTAACCAACGGGGATGTGAATCCACGGGTTTGTATCGCGGCCACCAGCCTCGAGCAGAGCAACGGTCGTGTTGGGGTCAGCGCTCAGCCGGTTGGCAATGACACAGCCCGAAGACCCCGCACCAACAACCGCATAATCCACTTCCATGACTGCCTCCTCCTCACGCCGTCGAAAAAACTCTATGCAAGATGCAAGAAATATACTAGCCTTTTTTGATACAAAACGTCTCAATAATTGCAATCAGGGAGGTAAGCAATGGAGATCGGTCGGAAACTAAGTGGTATATCGCGGAGGGATTTTTTCCGTGTTGCCGGGCGTTATGGCATGAGTTCAACGCTGCTGGCGGCTGGTGGGTTCGGGGGCGCGATGAGTCTGGCGAATCTGGCGCAGGCCGCCGAATCAACCTACGAAAAGCGCTTTTCGAAAGAACCGAAACACACACTGAAATTCGGCGCTTCGGGCTTCAACACCCGCAACCTGCTGATTGAACGCGCCGGTGCAATCGAGTTCGCGCGCGACCTGGAGGAGCGCACGGATGGCGAAATTCGCATCGAATTCATCGGCGACAACCAGATCTGCGGTCAGTTGAGCTGTGTCGAAAAAACCCAGCAGGGAATTGTTGATATTTATGCGGCTTCGACACAAAACTCGGCCGGTGGCGCGCCTTACCTGAACGTGCTGGACTATGCCTATATGTTCCCCAGCCGCGCGGCGCAGTATCACTTTTTCTACAGTCCGGCGAGCCAGCGCATCCTGCGGGATCCGTTGGAAAAACGGCATGGTCTGAAATTCCTGTTCACCCATTGCGAACTGCGCGGGCTGCAGATGGGTTCGACCTTTGCCGACAAGCCCACTGTAACAAAACTGGAAGAGCTGTTTGGTACCAAGAACCGCGTGACAGGTACGCAGCTGGGGCGGATTGCGATGCAGCTGTTGAACCTGAACCCGGTGCCGGTCGCGTGGGAGGAAACGCTGGACGCTCTGAAAACCGGTCTGATTGACGGAGCTGAAACGTGGGCCTCGGCCGTGGCTTACGCCAACATGGCGCCGGTGGTCTCGCAGTCGGTGAACCTGAAATTCTTCTGCGGCACTGAACATACCTCGATGTCGGCTAAGGTCTTCGACGGCCTGGGCGGTGAGTTGCAGGATGCGGTGATGGAGTCCTCATACTTCACACAGGCGTTGATCCAAGGCGCGAACGAAGCCGCGCTGTTGAACACTGTCGGTTTCTCGGAACCGCAACTGCCGAACACGATCTTCGCTGAAAACGGTGTACGCCCGGCCTTCCTTGCAGACGATCAGATCAAACTGGCGGAAGAAATGTGTGCTCCGAACTACAACCCCGAACCCTGGGCTCAGTGGCGCGAGCGGATAAACAAATGGGCTGGTGGTATCGACACATATCAGGAGATTTACGACATCGCGCGTGAGATTCCCGCTGATACAATCGCGGAAAACGTTGAACCACGCCGCTGGTGGAGAGGCGAAGCCTAACCTAAGCTTAATACGAACCGGCCCGTGCGGGCCGGTTCCACTAAACACCGACTGGGAGGACGGGGTTCATGTCATTTTGGGCAGATGTCGGCGCGATATTCAGTGCTTTATTCACCTTCGATTCATTCGAAATTCAATCCGCGCTGGAATCCGACGCGACATGGGTGGTGGGCGCAATTGTCTCGGCCTTGGGTGGGCTCCTCATTATGTGGATTTACCGCAAAGTGCCGTTTGTTGAACGCCATTTTGAACGTGCCGTAATGGTCTATTCCTACCTTGCGATTGCTTTCATCATATTCTGGGGGGTGATTGATCGGTTTGTGTTTAATGACCAGGAACCCTGGTCCACCACCATTCCTCCACTCCTCTTCATGGTGATGGCATGGTTTGGCGCGTCCTATAACGTGCGGCTACGCACACATCTGAGCTTCAGCGAATTCCGCACTTCGATGCCGCGCGTCGGGCAACTGGCTTGCCTGTTTCTGGACGCAGTGCTGTGGTACATCTTTGCGGTGATCGTCATCGTGACCACCACGCGTTTGGTGGCCTTGTCCGCCTCGAACTTTCAGATCGTTCTGGGGACCGACAATATCATGCAGTGGTGGTTCCTTTTAGCCGCGCCGCTGTCCTTCTTTCTGATGGTCGGGCGTGTGTTTCAGAACCTCGCCGACGATCTGCACAACTGGAAAACTGGTGAGCCGCTGATCCAGCAGGCCGTGATCGGAGCAGACTGATGACAGACGGAACCATGGTCACACTGATCTCGCTTGGGGTCACTTTTCTGTTCATGCTGGGCGTGCCGGTTCTGCTGGTGATTGGCTATTGGGTCATCGGCTGTTCCTTCGTCCTTGGCCTGACGCTGGACAATATGGGCGCGGAATTGCTGAACGTATTCAACAAAGGCTTTGCCCTGTTGGCGATGCCCTTGTTCATCCTAACCGGCGACCTGATCAACAAGTCAGGCATCGCAAGGCGGCTCAGCGATTTTGCGTATGCCTGTCTGGGTTGGATACGCGGTGGGCTGGCGATGGCATCGCTTGGCGCTTGCGGATTGTTCGCGGCGATCTCGGGGTCGAACTCGGCGACGACGGCCACGATTGGCTCGATGCTGCACCCTGAGATGGTCAAAGGTGGCTATGACGAACGGTTCAGCGCTGCCACCGCGGCGGCGGGCGGTACGGTTGGGATCATCATTCCTCCGTCAATTATCTTCATCGTCTACGGCTTCCTGATGAACCTGCCGATTTCCGAGCTGTTTGTTGCCGGTATTTTGCCAGGCGCGCTGATGGTCATGGGGATGCAGTTCGCTTGCTGGATCATCTGCCGTATGAATGGCTGGGGACATTTGATCCCGTTGCAACTGAACCGCGTGTTGAAAACCGCGTTCGGAGCGTGGCTCGGCTTCTTCGCCATTGGGCTGGTGCTTTGGGGCATCTATACAGGCAAATTCTCTCCGACCGAAGCGGCGGGCGTGACCGTGGGGTTCTGTGTCATCGCGGGTCTTGTCAGTTATCCGATCAACCGGATCATGGGCGCGCGGAATGACATCCCTCCGACTGAGAAAACTTTCGCAGAAATGTTCGTGGTTGAAGGCTTTACGATCCCCGAGATCCCTTCGATCGTCATCCGGTCAGCCCAGATCACTGGTATCCTTGCGCCGTTGATAGCGATTTCCGTAGTGATGCAGCAGATTCTTTCCCTTTTGGGTGCGCAAGAGACCATTGGTAACTTTGTGACCTCAATGGGCGGCTACTATGCGGTTTTGTTCACTTCGATGGTGATCGTGTTTTTCTCGGGCATGGTGCTGGAAAGCTTGCCAGTCACGATCATTCTGGCCCCGATCCTTGCGCCGATTGCGGCCTCGGTGGGCGTTGATCCGATTCACTTCTCGGTGATCTTCCTTGTGGGCGCGTCCATTGGCTTCATCACCCCGCCATACGGCTTGAACCTCTACGTTGCCTCCGGCGTGACCGGCGTGCCGTATTTCCGGCTGCTGCGCTACACGGTGCCGTATCTGGCAGCGCTGCTATCGGTGTGGATTTTGGTGTCTCTGGTGCCCGATCTGGCCTTGATCCTGCTGCCAAATAACTAGACTGTTGCAGGATGGCCGAGACGGAAACACAAGACAAAGAAACTCAGATCCCGACCAACTTGCGCCTTCTTCTCATCCTTGAGGAGGTGGCGCGACGCGGGGTTGGCGTCAAACCGTCAGACCTTGTCGAGACATTAGGCCTGGCCAAGCCGACCGTTCATCGCCTACTGCAGACTGCAGAATCCGAGGGTTTCCTGCAGCGCGATCTCGATGGGCGCTCGTATGGCCCCGGACATCGGCTACGGCTGCTTTCGGTCAATACGATGTCTTCCGAGCACCTCCGCACTGCACGTCTGGCAATCTTGCGCAGCGTCGCCGAAAAAGTTGGTGAGACTTGCAATCTCGCCATTCCGGACAGGGAGGGGATGATCTACCTTGACCGGGTGGAAACAAAGTGGCCGCTGCGAATTCAGCTGCCGGTCGGTACGCAGGTGCCGTTCCATTGTACCGCAAGTGGCAAGATGTACCTGTCCACACTACGGCAAAAAACACTGGATGGATTTCTTGCAGCAGGAAATCTGCAACCGCAGACTGAACGATCTCTGACTGATCCCAAGGTTTTGCGGGCGGAAATCCAAAATATCACCGAGAACCGGTATTCCACGGATGATGAGGAATTCATGGCTGGTATGACCGCACTTGCTGTGCCCGTTCTTGACGGGCAGGGCAGGTTGGTGGGAACGCTTTCGGTTCACGCTCCAACACAACGTCACGACGTGAACAGCCTAATGTCGTTTCTGGGAATACTACAAAAAGGGGCCGGCGAACTTTCGGCTCTTTTGAACGAGTGAACAGCAGTTGGGTGACAGTCAAAACGCGAGTATTTTGAAACCAGCCGCGATTCAATCATCAACTGGTTTTGGGAGTTCTGGACCAAAGCTGACGAGTGCGTGATCAAAGTCCAGTATGGACGTTTGCTCAACTTTGAAAAGTCGAAACTCTGCGCAACGAGGCCTTAGGAAGGTAGTGCAGCATTCGACACATTGCGCGCTTTTTGTGCCTTAGGCAAAGACATGTGTCGACATTATTGTCGGCCTGCCTGTTCACGGTCGAACTGCATGCGAAATTGCCTGACTTCATCCATCTGTTCATGTGACCAGAAGACGAGTGGCTTTAGCATTTCAAGAAGGCTTCTACCCAAAGTCGTCAACTCATAGGACACAGCGACCGGCGGGCCGGGATCGACCGTCCGGGTCAGGTACCCATCGCGCTGGAGCCCGCGCAGATTTTCGGTGAGTACACTCTGCGTGATGTCTCCGATACAGCGCTTGAGGTCGCCAAAACGTTTCGGTTCATCCTCCAGTGCGAGGATTATGATCATCCGCCATTTGCCTGTCACATTAGAGAGCACGGAACGGATGGAGCAGTTGGAGGCTTCTGCTTTGTTTGCGACTCCAATCGGTAGCATCTCAGTCTCTGGTATTGTTTCAAAACTAAATCGAACAATAGCATTCATTTACCTGCGCGCAACGCTCTTATTTTTATGATGGTAGCGTTGAGCATACTAGGTCAGTTCAAAGTACATAATTGCAAAGTGGTAGTTATTTGCTACCACGTATCGAGAGGATACGAATCAGAGGATATAGTCATGTCTCCCAAAGAACTTGTAATCGCACTTTTTACTGCTGCATTTGCTGATCACGACCCGGAAGCCGCGCGGCAACTCGTTACGCAGGACTACATCCAACACAACCCTCAGGTCCCAACCGGAGCCGACGGGTTGATGGGCCTCATACCTTTGGTCGAGCAATCCGGCATGACAGCGACCACCCATCGGGTAATCACCGAAGGCGATCTGGTTGTTTTGCACAGCACTTTTGACAACGCAGATGCCTTTGGCGCACCGACCCTTGCAGCCTTTGACATATTCAGAGTGGAGGACGGCAAAGTTGGCGAGCATTGGGACAATCTGCAGCCGGTTCCCGAAACAACGGTGTCTGGACGTGGCATGACCGATGGACCGACCGAGATCACCGATCTCGAAAAAACGGCAGAAAACAAAGCACTGGTTCTTGGCTTCGTTCACGACGTTTTGGGCGGGGCCGCGCCAGAGAAAGCGGCCATGTATTCCGAGGTTTACATGCAGCACAATCCAATGCTGGCTGATGGCATTGATGGTCTTATGGAGGGGACCAAGGCATGGGCTGAACAAGGGAATGTAATTACCAAGTTCGAGCCCCAGATCGTGGTGGCAGAAGGCAACTTTGTCTTTGTTGCTTCAGATGCCACTGTTAGCGGGAAGCCTTGGGCTTTCTTCGACCTATGGCGCGTCGAGGACGGAAAGATTGTGGAGCATTGGGACGTTGTTTCTCCTACTCCAGCGGAAATGGTGCACGGGAACGGCAAGTTCTAAAATTGGAAGCGGGCTGGCGGGCCAGAAATAGCTGGACCGCCAGCCCTGAGCGGCCATGCGAAAAGAGCCCGGTATCAAATGATCCGGGCTCACTACTGACCTTGGAGGCAACACGGCTTTCTTTGATACGGTCTCTTGTCAACGTCGGGTTGTCGTGGGGAGCGTAGGTCCAGTCACGGAATTGCCAAAGTCCGCCTACACCCAGCCCATGGAAAAACAGTTACTGCGAAAGCTCCAACGCCCGGTTCCGTGGCGATCTCCTGAACGGAGAGATCTTCTACAACCTGCGTGAGGCTTAAATCCTGATCGAACAGACACGGGGACACACTAAAACTAAACGACCTTGGGGTACCGCCTTCCGGCGCTGGAAATTACCGTCTCGATGGGTCAGAGGTTAGTCACGCACCAACAATCGCACTGAACCACTCAGTTGCGGCCGATCACCTCTAAAAGCTCCGTTCGTGGCTACCGTTCGCGCTTGCGGCAGGTCTTCTGGCTTGCGGACCATCGCTTGGACTGGCCTTGCCAAGAGCATTCTTCTAGTGGCGTGTTCAGCCGACCTCTTTGCTTACAGGTATGGGATAGCGCCGGAGTTTCACCGGTTTTCCTTTTGGCTTTCGACAGAAATTGAAGGAACCGAGGCAACATCATATCGGGTTTAACCTTATCGTGCCGCCAATATGTTGGGTAAATGGGTCGCGGATTTCTTTTGTGGGTCGACACTAAAAAAGCTGAGGGTCCAAATGATCTAATGCCCGTCCTTGTCGAATCAACTCAATTCGTGTTCTGTCGCGGCGATGGTTCCCGGCCGCGTTTCGTCGTCGGGAAAAAAGGGAATACGGTGCGGCCCGTTCAATAGGCCTATTCCGTGACTGCCCCCGCAACTGTAAGCGGTGAGCGACCCGAGATCGTCCACTGGGCAAACGCCTGGGAAGGATCGGGACAGCGTTGACCCGCAAGTCAGGAGACCTGCCATCCGAATTTTAACGAACCTGGGCGGGGTGTCCCAGAGGGAGATGACAATGTTTCAAGCGGTCCTTGCCGTTCAAAAACTTGCACTCGCTTTGCCCTCGTCCGAGCGGAGGAGGCGATGTCTTTGTCATTGCAGAAATCTGAATTTCAACCCTGCGAACTGCGCCGGGGAAACATCGCCTCGGTAATCTGTGGTGTCCATGTTTGTGCCGTAGCGGACGGGGCGCCCCTATGACGCGGCGCTCAACGGGTTATGACGCCAGCCAACGCGGACGTTGTCTGACCGAATTCAGCGTGCCGATGCTGGTCGCGGGAGCCCTGGCGCTGTCGGCGCTGTTGTGGCTTGCGATTTACGCGGTGCTATGATGGCGGCTGTTCTTCAAATCCGCGATCTAACGCTTGGATACCGCGAGCTGACGCTGTTTCGCCGCTTGTCCATGGATATCGAAGCCGGCACAACCCTGGCTGTTCTGGGGGCCAACGGGTCTGGCAAAAGCACCTTCGTGAAAATGCTGATGGGTCTGATGGACCCGCTTTCGGGTAGCCTGCACTGGCCACAGGGTCGCCCTCGTGAAATCGGCTATCTGGCGCAGATGACAGAGTTTGACCGCCGCTTTCCCATTCGTGTGCGCGATCTCGCCGCCATGGGCGCCTGGCGTGGGTTCGGCTATCGATACGGTCTGGATGGTGCCGCGCGCGACCGAATGACTGCGGCGCTGGACGAGGCTGGAGTTTTGGACATCGCGGACCGCCCCCTGCATACGCTTTCGGGCGGGCAGTTGCAGCGTGCTTTGTTTGCCCGGGTGATCATGCAGGACGCGCCGGTGATCCTGCTGGACGAACCCTTTGCCGCCGTAGATCAAAGCACCGAGGCGCATTTGCTGTCGATCATTCGCCGCTGGCGCGACGAGGGTCGCGCCGTGGTGCTGGTGGTGCACGACTTGTCATCGGTGCTGGATCATTGCAGCCACGCCCTGCTGCTTGGGGGGCAAGAGGCAACCCACGGATCAGTCAATGACGTCCTGACGCCTGACCGGTTGGTCGCCCAAGGTTATCTCTCGGAAAGCCAGGCGTCCTGGATGTTCCGGCGCACGCCATCAGCAGCGGAGAACGCGCATGTTTGACCTCCTCACTGAAATGTGGAGCTTCGCCTTCATGCGCCGTGCCTTTGTGGCCACCACGGTCTTATCGGCCTCGGTGGCACCTGTGGGGGCCTTCCTGGTGCTGCGGCGCTTGTCACTGGCGGGCGAGGCCATGGCCCACGCGATCACGCCGGGCATCGTCATCGGCTTTGTCACGGCGGGCCTGTCCGTCATGTCGCTGTTGATCGGGGGGCTGGTCGCCGGGATCGGCGTTGCCATCCTGACGGCGTTTCTGGCGCAAAGAACCATCTTGCGCAGTGACGCGAGCCTCGCCTCGCTCTATCTGATCGCGCTGGCGGTGGGCATTTTCATTCTGTCCGCAGCCGGGTCTGCTGTTCCGCTGAAGAGTTTTCTCTTTGGCTCGATCCTGGGCATCGACGATGCCTCGATGCTTTTGGTGGGTGGCGTGGCCACGGTGACGCTGGTGGCCTTCGCCTTCCTGCTGCGCCCCTTGATCGTCAGCACCTGCGATCCTGTGTTTTTCGAAACCCAGACGCGTCGACCCTGGCTGGTTGATCAGGGATTCATGCTGTTGCTGGTGCTGAACCTGCTGGCGGCATTTAAGACGCTGGGAACGTTGATGGCCGTCGGTCTAATGATCCTGCCCGCAACCGCGGCACGCTATTGGGCCAGCACGATCACGGTGCAGTTGGTTCTGGGCTTTATCTTCGCCCTGTCTAGCTGCTGGATCGGGCTGACCCTGTCTTACCTGTTCCCGAACACACCTTCCGGCCCGGCGATTGTGCTTGTGGCCGGGGTGTTTTTCATGATTTCGGCCATCTTTGGCCCACTTGGTTTTGGCAGACGGCAGCGCAAGCCGACTGTTTCAAATGACATCCCCGTTGCGCAAATCCATCAAGAAGAGAGAGCCAAATGACTCTTATGAAATCCCTTTATGCCGGTATTGCCTCGGCATCCTTTGCTCTGGTTGCCCTGCCAGCAAGCGCGGGTGACGACCACCTCAAGGTCGTCGCCAGCTTCTCGATCCTCGGCAACATGGTCGAAGAGGTTGTGGGCGATCTGGCCGACGTTACAACCATCGTTGGTCCTGACGCGGACGCGCATGTCTACCAGCCGTCGGTCGCCGACGCGAAGGCTGTGGCCGAAGCGGACATCATCTTTGTCAACGGCCTGGGCTTTGAGACATGGTCCGACACGCTGATCTCGGAATCGGGCACCGAAGCATCCGTGCACGTGGCCACCGACGGTATCACACCGGTCGAGGTTGACGGTGAAACCGACCCGCACGCGTGGAACTCTCTGTCGAATGGCGTGGTTTATGTGACCAACGTCGCCGCCGTGATGAAAGAGGCCATGCCCGAGCACGCGGACGAGATCGTCGCCAATGCCGATGCCTACATTGCGCAGTTGGAAGCACTGGATGCCGAGACCAAAGCCAAACTGGCCGATCTGCCCGCAGACCGTCGCACGGTTGTGACCGCGCATGACGCGTTTGGCTATCTGGCTGATGCATACGGCCTGACGTTCCTGGCGCCGGTCGGCATCGACACCGAAGCAGAGCCTTCCGCTAAAGAGCTTGCCGTGCTGATTGACCAGCTGAAATCCGAAGGCGTGGCCGCATTGTTTGTTGAAAACATCACCAGCCCGGCCTTGGTGCAGCAGATTTCGGACGAAACCGGCATCGAGATCGGTGGCCGTCTGTTCTCGGACGCCCTGTCCGAGCGCGGTGGTCCTGCGACCAGCTATCTGGCGATGTTCCAGCACAACCTGGGTACTCTGCTGGACGCACTTGGGGACAAAGGCGCAAGCTAAAGAAAAAAGATGCCAGGCGGTTCGAGCCTAACCGCCTCGCGCATTCAGCCTACATCGATGAGTTCATCCTTGCCTACAATCAGAAGCGTTGCGAACTCAATCCGAACCCAAAAGCACGTGATGCGGTGCGCGGCTTGATTTCGGAGATCGTTGTGTCTCCGACCGAGAATGACGGCGTGCCAGTCGAGGTCAAGAGCCGCTTTAGCGCCTTGGTATCAAACCGTTCCAAAAAGCTGGGGGGGCTGGTGGTAGCGGAGGAGGCGACAGAATGGCGGGTCTTAACCTATTGAATAACCTTTAAGTTATTACGCGCCCCTGAAGCCGACCCCCGTTTTGACCCCCGTTCTAAGTTGTTTTCACTTCCAACGCGTACTGGAGGTTCTTTTCAAGAACAGACACGCCGCTCAGACTATCAGTTCTGTAATTCCTGCAATTAAGCCTGCTTGCATACTTCGCTTAACCGCGTTTTTTCGTGCCTCTTCGCTCATGCTGTCGCCGTTCAAGAGTACGCTTACATTTCGAGCAAGTGAGACCAGCCCAGCGAATGCAACTGTATCCAGAATTTCGCTTTCTGTGCCACCAGTTAATTTATCTGTCGTACTGTCAAAGTCGTCCGATAGCTGCTGGTTGGAGATGTCCGAGGATGGCACGCCTTTTTGCGCAGCATCTTCGGAGGTCGCCATTAGAGGAATGTCCTCGTATTTTTCAAAATGATCTTCGACATAAGCGCCGTAAGAAGTTGCCTTTAGTTGGAACTCTCGAATTTCTCCCGTTTCCATGTTGATTATCTGGACGTCTGCGCCCGGATGATTGGTCGCTTCAAAAAGCTCTACCCGAAACTCGTCACCATCGCTGTTTTCTTGGCGCGCAAACTGTAACTCGTGTGCAATACCTTTGACGTTGTTTTTGAAGCCTTGCAATTGGACAGGTGAGAGCGACTGAACGTGTTGTGCTATATCTTCGTTGCTCATTTCGGAAAGATCACCAGACGACCGCCGAATTGCGTCCAAAATGTCTTGTTCTGCCGACGTGAACTCGTGCTCACCATCCGACAACAGATTAAAAATGAGTGCCGATCCTACGCCAACGACAACAGGTTCTGTTAGTGAAGAAGCTCGTTTAGCGAACCCCCTTACAAGGTTCAATTCGGTGAATGTGTTGCGGAACCAGCGTCGCTGCATAACTGGCCAGTCCTGTGAAATCAAAAGTACCTCAGAGGCCTTTTCAACCAGCGGTGCAAGAGCGCCCTCGTTCAGCGCCGCCGCTTCACGCGGAGAAAGACGCAATTCGCCTTTTTCAGCTTGTCGAAGCCCGATTGCCATTGCGCTACAGGCGTCAACCAATTGCCGCTCAGATGGAGTTAAGTCCTCCAGTTTTCGTGTTTTGCCCAGAAGATATTTGTTTGCGATGGGTTTTACCGCAAATGGGGCAGCTACCGCGCCAGCCACTGCGGCGCCACCAACCACAAGTGTCCCCATGGCAACTGAACCGCCAATCCAAGCCAGAGCACTTGAGGTGAACGCAGCGCCGCTCAAACTGCCAATCGCGGTTCCTGTGGAGGCTGTACCTGCAAGCGCGGCAACAGAAAATAATGAGGCAGGAACCGCAGCGCCAGCAAGTTTGCTGGACGCCACTGAAACTGCCTTGTTTGTCCAGCCGCTTTCGCCAATGACGCAGTCCGAGAGTTGTTCACAGATGTCTGCCGTGCGCGTGAACCAATTGCTTTCGTCCAATGGGTTTTGAGCATCCATGTAGTCTTCAAATTGAACTTTGGACCAATCAATCAGAGCATTTGAATTGTCTTGAACTGCAGAAATGGCGCTAGTCGAAGCATTGTAGGCTTTGTCGGCTAACCATTGAAATTTACTGCCTGTCGACATCTCTTATTAGCTTCCTTTTTGTTTCTGTTCAGAGCTCTTGAGTTCCAAGGATTTTCTGCAAACACAAAGCCTATTTCAGTTTTTAGCCTTAAAACAGAATGGATTGTAGGTACTGTTTACTCGCGGCGTTATCGGAAAGTACTACCCCGGCTTGTAAATCTTGCGCGCGTGCTGGCCGTATGGCACAGAACCCGACCCAATCAGGAAGGTCTTTAATTGTCTGCCAGTAATCGCTCTAAACTCAAACTCGTTTTTGATCAGGAAACCCACACCGATGAACCGTTGCCCGGTTGCCAGCGTGTGCCGGTCTGGTGGGTGCCCGACGGCGGCATACGGCACAACGGGACGACTGTGGGCGTCAAATGGCGCTGCGACAGGTGTGGGGTCGAAGGGCAAGGTACCTTTGGGCCAGCGCGGTCTTTGTCGGATACCACGCATAGGGCTGAGGGTGCGTTCTTGAATTCTGAGCCAACAAAGTCTCGTTGCGTATACTTTCAGTCGGATGAAAACTAACCGCGATCAAAATGCTCGCGTCACGGGCGATCATTACTTACGTCTTGGCGCCGCTGACGTGTTGCTACCGATTTTGCGTCGATGACCGATGCCTTCAACGCAATGCCAGTTGACTAGTTTCCTTGTTGGGCGGCAATTAAGCCATCGGTCCAGACGTTCCACAAATCACAGCTCGATAAAAGTAACCTGCGGGCAATGCTTTGAACGTTGAAAACCTCGTATGGGCCAAGTTTTGGTGTACTGCTGCTGAATGCATGCGCCGTCATAAAATTGCGCAAGTAGCTGCATGCGTGAATGGCGTCTGGAATTGAGACAGTTACATCGCGAACCTTGCGACCATCGCTATGATCAGAAAGAACGTTTTGGCGGATTTCGATTTTTGCTTCGGTTTTCTCACCCCTGAAAAGCCATTCATACTCATCGTCCTGATCAATGCCGACCATTTTCAACCGACGAGTAATGTCTTCAAGCACTTCTGGGTTCCAAATGAATAGTTTTCTATCCGACCAGCGCGGTTTTTGAGCGCTGGATTTAATCTGCAACCCCAATTCCTCGATAGCTGAATAAGCTAGGTTTATTGCGGTCGAAGTACGCACATGGTCATAGTACTCCTCTGAGTGTTTTTCAAACATCTGCCCATGCTTAGGGTGAGCCGACCATGGTGTTATGCTTTCGGTTTCGAAACTGCTTGCAAGTTTGTGAGCTGCATAAATTGACTTCTTCTTGTGCCAAATTTTGCTAGCGAGCGCTACTGCAAGAGGTAATTCGTCATGAAAGGTAAACCACTGGAAGAAACCATGTGTTCGAAACACGTTTTGGACTACTTTGTCCATTTTTGAGGAAGTTTCTGGCAACTCAAATCCACTTTGAGGCGGGTTTTTGACTAGGGGAAATCCGTCGATTATGAGCATCGCGGCACAGATAAGCTGAACGATGTTATCGGCGTCAGATTTCGCCATTTCTAAGACCAGTAGCTGACCGTGTTCAGCGTCATCCGGCAAGTCTCTAATATAGTCTGGATGGCTAATCTCAGAGTGTCCGTCCTGCCAAAAAGCAAAGCGCCGGTGTCTAGCCCCCTTGTTCTGGGCCATCTCGGACTAGAGTTTCGGGGACTGGTGGGCGCATGTTGAGGGCCTGATGCGGTCGGGTGTGGTTG
>NZ_JBQFQR010000036.1:0-33027 GCF_056536985.1 Ruegeria sp. CH8
CTGTGGTGCCCGACCGTCCGGCTTTTATCCTCGACTTCACAATCCACGATATTTGGATGAACTCCAAAGCTTTCGAAGCGGGTCAAGTCAGCCCTGATCAAGAGGATCAGGTGCCGGGTGTTATGTTCTGGCAGCGCGACGCCGAAGGCAACCAGACCGGAATCGGCATCGAGTTTCAGTGGGCTGCCGCCTTCCTAAATGCAGGCGCTTGGGATCCAGCAGGTGAAATTCCTGATATTCAGAAAAACCTCTACGATCAGGCCGTCAAGACCGGGATAACTGCCGTGCACGTGCCTCTTATGGCAATGCCAACGGCTACCGATCTGTCGCTTGTGAAAGAGGACGAAAAACTCGCACTGGCCCACCTACACGAACTGGAAAAGAACCGTGAGCTAACGATCCGCACCTTTGTTGCGACGGGGTTCAAGGACCCGACCGCCACTGCTGACGAAATCGTAGAACACACACTCGAATTACGCGAACAGTACGACAGCGACATGCTGCGCATCTGGGGCATCAAAATCCATCCGGAAGGGAACTGGAGTTCAAAGACTGCCTGGATGCTGGACGATTACGCCGATGGGTCTGCGACGCGTGGTGCGGCTGCCATTGAAGGACCCATGATAACCTCGGTCTATCTGCATGCCAATCAGAATGGGCTTCCGGTGGGCACTCACGTCGATGGATCACAAACAGTACGCAACACGGTGGACGCGATCATGACCGCGCGCGGAGCTGGCTATGACGTTCCCAACAATCTTTTGCATCACTACTTTTGGGTATCAGATCAAGACCATGAAACAGTCATTGAGAATGACATCATGGTAAATACGACGCCTATATTCCACGTGGATTGGGAAGCACAGGACGTAAACGCGTTGGACCTGTTGGGGCGTGCAAAGGTCGAGGCAATATTTGCCCGCTATTCCTCGTTGATGGCATTGGGACACAATGTATCGATTTCCTCGGATGTACCTTCCGCGCCGATTGATTTGATAGGTCCGCTCCTCAATGTTGAAGTTGCGATGACGCTGCAAGACCCACTTAATCCAGACAGCAAACCGTTCCCATTGTCGCGCAAACCGGCCTCACTAGAAGAGTCGCTGAAAGCCATCACAATCTACCCTGCGGCTCAACAAGCGATGGAGGACAAAATAGGCTCCATCGAAGTGGGCAAGTATGCTGACCTCGTCGTTCTCGATCAGGACATAACTGCAGTCGAACCGCGTGAAATCTCGAACATCAAGGTGTTAGGCACGCTGATGGATGGGCGGTTCACGCATCGAGACGGAATTTGACTGCTGGGCGCACAACGCCCTTGGCCGTCTCGTGTAAACTCCGGATAGGAGGCAAAAATTGAAACGACTGGTTCGTTGTACAGCTTTTTGGCTGGCTGCAAGTTTTTCAATGGTGACTCATGCTTACGCGGAAGAAGTCGCATTCATTGCCATACTGAGCGTTCCGGCTGAAAACGCACAGGCTTTTGATGCTTTGGCAAGAGACATGGTTGAGGCATCTGTCACTGATGAAGGGCTTTTAGTTTACGAGTTCGCCCGAGTTGGCGAGACGGTGTACGGCTATGAACGTTATGTGGATGCGGCTGCCCACGCCAGGCACGAAGCGTTGATCGAACCTTTCATACCCCAGTTGGTTGAGTTGGCGCAGTTCGAGAAAATAGTCACGCTATCGAAGCTTACAAACAGCCATCAGGAATTGTTCCAAAGCATTGGAGCGGAGATTGGCCAACCAATTGCCGCTGCGTCGCAAGGGCCATCCAAATGAATGCGCGATGGCAAAGAAGGCTCAGAAAAAGTCTACAAAAAAATTTAAGCGGAACTCGGGAGCAAATGATGAAATGCCGACTTTGCATTTGTACAATGTTCTTCGCTGGGATGCTGAGTTTTCAAGCCGATGAAGCCCGAGCTTGTGATGCTGCTTGTCAGGCAGCGCGGAAGGCTGCGAACCCACTTGCGGACACAAAGGCGCTGATCACCGACAATACAATTGCCTTCAGAACCGGGACGAACGACGACGACAGCTACAATTTTCAGCTACAGCCCGTCTATTCAGTTCCACTCACAGACGCAACTTTGGTGCTTCGGGGAATTGTGCCGATTCAAGGTGTCCAACCCGGAGCCGTGTTGCCGCCGGGAATTGTCGATCCCTCGGAAGAAGATGATTTGACTTGGGGCATCGGCGATTCAACTGTTCAGGCATTCTATTCACCTACGCCAGGAGACAGCGGAATCGCGCTGGGGTACGGCCTGCAAGTATCCCTTCCAACGCATACTAATGACGCCTTGCAAGGCGCAGGTTGGGGCGCTGGCCCTGCCTTTGTCATGTTTGGGCAAACCGGTGATCTGTCGTGGGGTGGTGTCATTGCCCATATGTGGGGCGAGAACGATTTCAACGTGACCATCCTGCAACCCATTTTGAACTACGGTTTGGGAAAGGGTTGGTACATCGGGTACAACAACGTCGTTTCGTACAATTGGAATTCCGCCAGCAATGATGAAGCTTGGGCAATTCCACTGGGTTTGACCGCTGGTAAAACGTCAATCATCAATGAGGCCAAAGGAACCGCTATGGACGTCAGTGTTGGATACTACACTCTAGAGCGTAAACCTGATGGTGGGCCGGACAGACAACTCAAACTAGGATTGTCGTTCTTTTTTTGACTGGCGCTTTGGAAGCATAATTCAAGAGACGGCTTTATATGGCTGGGGACAGCAAAAAGGTGAGAGTGAACGATCCCATGTATAGCAGACCTTGGCCGAAAACTTGGCTCCGTCGTAACTGTGAGGAAAACTGGAGCTGTGAAATGACAAGCAACCTGATCGCTCTGGCATTTACAGTTTTTGCGTTCGCACACATTCAAACTGCTCAGGCTGAGGTTGCCCAAGGCCCGCAAGAATCTGCTGCCCAAGCGTCTCCTTCAGGGGCGAAGCGTTTTGACATGTCTGAGCGCTTACTTGATTTGGCCATTGCCCCAAGCCCCACAGGGCTAGATGAATCTATTCAGGAACATGTTGCGGTTAGCTGGCGTGATTTGAAGCCAGCGCTGAAGTCTCTGGAAACGCCATTTGAATCGCTGCCCGATCCGTTGTTAAACGCTATGCGAACGGAAGTTCGTTGGCGAACATCCAGTACCAGTGAACGCTCGGATCCTGATCTAATTAAAGAATATAAGGCGGCCAATGGTGTTCTGTCCGCAAATGATGTCGACGTAGAAAAGCTAATGCTAGAGCGCCGAAAAATCATTGCGCAAAACAACTCAATCGGGCGCGGTCCAAATTTAGAAAAACTGGGTACGACAATCAGGCTACCCGGGTACATAGTACCACTGACAATCGATGGAGGAATTGTAACCGAATTCCTGTTTGTCCCGGTTGCAGGTTCTTGCGTTCATACACCTTCGCCGCCACCCAACCAGATCATTCATGTTGATTACCCAAACGGCGTCGAGTTTAAATCGATTTTCGATGCTTTTTGGATCGAAGGTGAACTGTCAGATGAACGCAAAATCAGCGATGTTACGTTCTACGACGGCCTCGCAAATGTGCAATCCATATACAAACTCGAAGCGCAGTTTGTTGAAACATTAACCTATTGATTTTGCGTTATCTAATTCGCCAAAAAGCCAAGAGTTAAGTCGCGCTTCAGGAGTTTTTCCTCTGTGGATGACACTGCGCTCAGGTCACGCTATACGGCGTAAAAAAGGCTCACTTCCGCGCAGAGTGCAGTCAATGTGTCCAGAGTTAAGAACGGCAGCTTTGGCCGCAAAACAGACGTTCGCTGCAACTTGCTGGAATGCTCACTTTGCCCTTGCCGACACGTGGCTCGTGTTCGCCAACCTGACCCATGCCGAGGAGAGCACCCTTCCGATTGTCCAATAAGTCAGCAAATGCACAAGTGTTCCAACTTCAAAATCATTCCCGCAACTCAAGTAGGAGGTGCTTACGACACCCAAGCCGCGTCGTCCTGGTGTTTTCACGCTCTGCCTGCCTCCAGCCCAATCGCTCCGACCAAACTTCGAAAAACGGATCAGATCAAACAGACCTTTTCGGCCAGTTCGTCAATCAGAACGCGTTGGTTTTCACTGTAATCAACAGGAAGATCGATCAGGTGTACGCCACCTGCTGCAAACGCTTGCTCAAAGGTGGGTACTAGATCCTCGGTTCGCTCCACCCGGTGGCCGGTCGCGCCATAGCTTCTGGCATATTGCACAAAATCAGGGTTGTTAAACTCCAGCCCCCAATCTTCAAACCCGGCGTGAGATTGCTTCCACCGGATCATCCCATACGAGCTGTCGTTCAGAATGGTCACAACCAAATTGAGGCCTTGGCGAACAGCCGTTTCAACCTCCTGACTATTCATCATAAATCCACCGTCTCCACATATCGCCATGACACGACGGTCAGGATAGAGCTTGGCTGCCATCATAGCTGAGGGTAGGCCGGCTCCCATTGTGGCCAGTGCATTATCCAGTAAAACGGTATTAGGTTGGTAAGCCTGATAATTGCGGGCATACCAAATTTTATAAATGCCATTGTCCAACGCGATGATATCGCAGTCACGCATGACCTTACGCGTGTCAGCCACAAATCGCTGTGGGATAACCGGGAACCGCGGATCATCTGCGCCTGCCGAGATGTGCACATCGGTTTCCTGTTTGACCTGCTCAAAATAGCTGCGGTCAAAATCCAGTGGGCCACCAAGCTTTTTCCCCAGTCGTTCGATGGATTGCGCAAGATCGCCGACAACCTCGACCTGCGGGAAATAAACCTGATCGACCTGCGCGGCCTTATAGTTCACATGGATTACTTTGGTTCCGCCTTCTTTCATAAAGAAAGGAGGTTTCTCCACCACGTCATGACCAACGTTTATGATCAGATCGGCCCTTTCTATGGCACAGTGCAGGTAGTCCCCATCGGACAACGCAGCCGTCCCCAGAAACAGATCTGACCGTTCGTCCACCACACCTTTGCCCATCTGTGTGTCAAAGAAAGGAATCTGCATGTCACTCACAAACTGGCTGAGTGCGCTGCGAGCATGCTTTCGGTTGGCTCCCGCCCCCAACAAAAGCAAAGGCATTTCAGCCGAGCGGATCATCTCGGCCGCCTCATTCAGAACCGTGTCAGCAGCAACAGCATAGTAGCGCGGATGGGGTTGCAGGACCGGCTCGGTGGTATCTTCGGCCGCTATATCCTCGGGAAGTTCCAATAGAACGGCGCCGGGACGCTCCTCTTGCGCGACACGAAACGCTTCGCGAATTAACGAGGGGATGGTGTTGCCGTGCACAATCTGCTTGGACATCTTGCAAATCGGGTCGAACAAACCCACCACATCAATGATCTGAAACTGGCCCTGTTTCGATTTCTTGATCGGCTTTTGGCCCGTGATCATGACCAACGGCATCCCACCCAGATGCGCGTAAGCTGCAGGCGTCGCAAAGTTCGTGGCACCGGGCCCAAGTGTCGCCATGCATACCCCAGCTTTACCCGTCAAACGCCCGTAAGTCGCCGCCATGAATGCCGCTCCTTGTTCGTGGCGGGTAAGAACAAGTTCAATCTTGGACCTTCTCAAAGACTCGAGCACATCAAGGTTTTCCTCGCCCGGGACAGCGAAAACATACTCAACACCTTCAGCCTCAAGCGCTGCGACCAGCAAATCCGAAGCTTTGGTAAAGGAGGTTGCGGTTTGGTCAAAAGCGGACATGTGCTCTCCTAATATCACAGTGGATCCGTTGGTCAGGCCTGAGATGCAGGTGAAAATCTATCCCTTCCCAATTAGGGTCGGTTCGTTCGGTTTTCACCGGCTTGCGGCTATTGGAAATCAAAAAACAAAGCATCCATCGCTACTCATCGACCGTTTTCCAATACAGCACGCGCGAGACAGGGCTTCAACGGCCGTAGCAACCGACAATGTCGTGTTGCGAGCAGGCCAACGAACTCCGCGTTAGAGCAAATACTACTGCCATGACCTCCGCAATTATCGAACAGTATTTCTTCGGACCTCTGACGCGAACATGGCGTCGAAGCGGTGCCACCAATACCGGACGATTTCCTTGCTTACGTCGGTCCTTCAATTTGCAAAAAAATCTTCACTACTCGGAGCGACAATTGGAACTGAACATACAGCATCACCGCCAATCAAGCAGCCCCACGGCTGGTTTTCAGTTATTTTTCCGGGATCGATTTCGCATTGAGGAAGGATACTAAACTCCCTGCCCGCCTAAAGATGAGTTTTTCCGGCAAGACGGCACCAGTTATTCGTCTTTTTCATAGACAATGAATGGAGTTCTTTTGGCCACTTTGTCGTACAAAACTCGACCTGGGTAGTTAAATTCTTGAGTTGTCCAGTAGGTGGTTGGAACACCGTCCTGCTTGGCGATCTGAAAAACAGATTCGATCAGAGCTCGTCCAACACCTTTTCCCCTGACCTGCGGATCAGTGAAAAGATCCATAAGATAACACGTATCCTCCACCGACCACATGAACCTATGGTAGAGATAGTGCGCCAATCCAACCGGTTTTCCGTCCAACTCAGCTATGAGACAATTGTATTCACCTGCATCCGTAGACAACAACCTGTTGAACGAAACCTCATAGACTTCTTCTGAGACAGAGGTCTCGTAGAAATCCAAATATGCCGTCCATAAGCGGCGCCACTCTTCGTGATCTTTCAATTCGAGGGGGCGGATAACTAAGCCTTCCGGCATGAAAGATTCCTCCAGCGTTTCTTTGATTGCTTACAACCGAGATCGCGCAGTTCGGTCAAATGGGCTGCTGCCCGACGTCTACTCGATCATGTTTAAGTGGAATGTCCTCATCCACGGCTTCGCCCAACTCCTGGGCGTATCGATGACCTGCATAAACCGCTGCTGCTATAATCGCCGGCGCATCACAATCTCCTATGCGACGAAGGCTGAACTGCAAATCCTCAGAACTGACCCGGCCGAGCAACCCACTGTAAAGGCTGTCATTTGGTTTGCGAGCAGTAACCATAACAATATTGGCAACCGGAACGGTCACACTTGGCCCACGATAGGTGCACTCCAACTCTGCGATTTTGCCATCAAAATGCTTGAGCGACTTTGACGGCAGGATCTCGACCCCCAATCGAAGCAGATGCATTCGGATGCGCCAACGTTCGGACGTTTTTCCCGCCCAGTCAGAAACACTGTCAGATGGTGTGACCAGCGTGACAGCATTTCCCTGAGCTCGTATCTTCTCAGCGACAACGCTGGCCATGTAGTAGCCATCACCATCGAAAACGAGCGTCGGTCCATCTGGAAGCTTTCCATCCATGATGTCATCGGGGGTAAAAACGCGACTTAGGGCGGCTCCTTCTGCGACCGGCGAAAAACGTTCTTCGTCAAAATACTCCTTTCGCCAAGTCGCGCCGGTTGCGATCGCAACGTGGTCAGCATCGACGGCCAAGATATCGTCAACTGTCAGTCGACTTTCACGGTAGATTTCAACGTTGGGCATCTCAATCAATTGCTGCTCGCGATAGTCTTTGACGCGAATGTACTCGCTCATTCCAGGCAGAGCCGCTTCGCGCGAGACCCTGCCACCCAACTCACGAGTAGCTTCCGCCAATTGGACATCATACCCACGCACGCCAAGTGCCCGTGCCGCTTCCAGTCCGGCAGCGCCTGCCCCGACGATCAAGACGCGCGCATCTGAGGATTTCTCACGAATGATTTCAGGGTGCCAGCCTTTGCGCCACTCCTCTCCCATTGTTGGGTTCTGAGTGCATCGAATAGGTACCCCAATCGAGTCACTGGCGTAACAAACATTGCATCCGATACACTCGCGGATCGCGGACAAGCGCCCTTCCTCAATCTTCTTTGGAAGGTAAGGATCAGCAATCGACGGGCGCGCAGCCCCGATGAAATCGGTTACTCCCCGTCTGACTTGCGAGACCATGGTATCCGGTGACGTGAAGCGACCAACCGTCACTACAGGCTTATCCGTTACCGACTTGGCCCAATGCATGTAAGGTTCAAGTGCGGCTTCTTTCGTAAAACGGGACACACCCATCTCGACAGAGTAATCTGCAATGTTGATATCCCACAAATCCGGCAGGTCAGAGAGCATCTCAAACATCTCTCGACGTTCACCATAGATTGGCTGGCCATCCTCGCCGATCTCTTCGTCTGCCGAGAACCGAACGGCCACAGCGCACCGGTCGCCAACGGCGTCTTTGGTTTCCTGAATTAACTCACGAGTAAGTCGCACCCTGTTTTCTAAGCTGCCACCATATTCGTCACTGCGCGTGTTCACTCGCGGGTGCAGAAAATTCGAGATCAGGTATCCGTGCGTTGCGTAAACATAGACAACGTCAAATCCCGCATCTCGCGCCCTCAAAGCCGCCTTTCTATGCCAGTGGCGTAAATCCCGAATGTCCTGCTTGTCCATTGCGCGTGTCTGAAAAGGGTGCCCTTTCGTATTGGGGCGACTGTCAACATCCATGCTCGGCAAGCGGGAAAACAAGTTGTTCGAGTTGGCGCCTCCGTACCAAAGCTCAGCCCCTGCAAGGCTACCGTATTCGTGAACCGCATCGGTCATAAGCGCATGCGCCCGAACATCACTGTCATCCCAAAGCGACGCGTAAGGATGCGGAAGGTCGTCAGATGATGGGTGGATCGAGTTGTATTCCGTGCATATGACGCCCCACCCTCCTTGCGCCTTCACTTTACGCATAGCAGCAAGAGTACGTGGGTATTGCCAACCCATACCTGTACAGTGTGGCACCTGATAGAACCGGTTTGGCGCAGTAACTGGCCCGATTTGGACTGGTTCGAAAAGGATGTCGTAGCGAGAGTCCCTACCCATATTTTTACCCTTAGTTAGCTGCGCCATGCGCTGGCTGATCTTGCCTGGAAATTCCGGTCTGAGAGCCGCTCTGTTTCAACCACCGTTGTTGAACTCAGGCACTCGAAAGTGGTCTTGGTAGACCTTGGCAAGAAAGGCGGCGATGTGATCCCGGGCGACAGAACGCTGAAAATTCTCGGGATAGGTTAAAAGTTCCAACCAGATTCCGTCGTAAAGAGCTTCCAGAATATTGGCGACTTGCCTTGGCGGCATGTCTTCATACCCTCCTTCTTCAGCGATCTCTGAACACAGTCGCAGTGCGATGTCGTACCGCTCTTGATCAATATCATTGATCAGACTGCGGTAGACTTTGCGCCGCCCTGCCTCTCCGAAAAACGCAAACCAAACAGCTAGTTTCTTTGGAGTGCAAATCTGCGGGTGAAAGTGCGCGTCGACGATAGCCAACAGCTTTTCTGCGGCTGACAACCCTGCATTTTCATAGGCTTCCAACCACTGCTCGTGATGTTCTTTTGCTAGAAACAACAGCGTTTCTTCCAGCAAGTTCTGTTTGCTTTTGAAATGGAAGTTGACGATACCCAGAGACAAGCCGGCTATCTCGGTGACGGTGGACATAGTCGTTCCACCAATTCCGTTTTCGGCGATCGAGTGGATTG
The DNA here is from genome assembly GCF_056536985.1 of Ruegeria sp. CH8. Taxonomy (NCBI): domain Bacteria; kingdom Pseudomonadati; phylum Pseudomonadota; class Alphaproteobacteria; order Rhodobacterales; family Roseobacteraceae; genus Ruegeria; species Ruegeria sp. CH8. The sequence goes on from NZ_JBQFQR010000036.1 coordinate 9,497, forward strand.
TCGCGTCGATGAGTTGTTGTCTCCTAACCTCCTTGGACTCGGTGCGCCGCCGCCCCTCAGGGTTTGTCTTTTCGATTGACGATTGTCTCACCCGGATGCATCCCACCTACTAAAGCACTTTTTTGGTCTTGCTTGCCCCCAACAGCCGTTCTTTTTCAGCGCGCGGACAATTGACATCTAAGCGATAGATGCCATTGATTGAATAATCATTCAATGGAAAAGGGGAAATGATGTGAAAACACCCGGACGTACGCAATCATAGATCTAGAGTTCCGACCAAAAAGTGAAAACCGGATCGTGCACAAAAGAAATAACCCTGCGATGCAAAGCTCCCAAAGGCTCAATGCGGTCTTCAATGGCGGCCCAAGCTGCGTCTGCCTGCAATTGATCCCTAAACTCGATAACAGCCATAAGCGTATGGTTGCGAAGCTCATCGGTATCGTAACCACTTGCGGGGATGCGTCTGCACAAAGGCGTCCCTTCCGCGGCCAAGTCTGTCTTGATCAAATGTTCGACAAACGCATTCCACGCCTGCTCGAACACGTCGAGCTCGACGGTTGGTTTCAATTCGAATTGGTTCAAAAGTCTTGGCATTCGTCACATACTATCCGGCAAGTATCATGGGCCAAAACTACGCAGTTCTCCCTGCAAGGCAAGCGCGAGGCCACTAGATGATCCGAAACGAAAACCCAGTCATTGCAAACAGCCTATGGTCAGCAACGGCAGGCTATTCGTCAGAATACCCGCAACTCGTTGGCGAACAGCAATCTGACGTGACCGTGATTGGCGCTGGTTTCACCGGACTTTCGGCGGCACTTCATCTGGCCCAGCAAGGCGTCAAAGCAGTTGTTATCGATGCCCAACATCCGGGCTGGGGAGCTTCAGGGCGCAATGGTGGTCAAATCAATGTGGGCCTAAAGGATGGGCCGACGGGCATCAAAACCAAATTTGGTGACCTCTGGGGAACCAGAATGATCCGAATGGCCGGTGACGCCGCCGATCTTGTGTTCAACTTAATCGCTCGGCACGGCATTGAGTGCGACGCAAAACGTCCAGGCTGGCTGCGCGCTGGGCATACTCACAAAACACTCAGCGAATTACACAAGCTAGCCGAGGATTGGGACAACCACGGCGGGGGTATGATACAGCTTGATCAAAGCGAAATGCGGCGTCTGACAGGGACCGAAGCTTACCTTGGTGGCGTTCTGGATCGCCGCAGCGGTGTTTTGCACCCGCTGAATTACGCACTTGGACTGGCCGAAGCAGGTTGCCGCAACGGCGTGAAAATCTTCGGCGAAACGCCCGCCAACCAGATTAAATCAGAGGCCGGTCGCTTTCATGTTGAAACTCCCAAAGGAACTGTCATCTCAGATAAAGTGCTAATTTGCACGAACGCCTATTCCGGAGATCTACATCCGCGCTTGGCTCAGTCAGTTTTGCCCGTTCGGTCAGTTCAGGTTGCTACCTCGCCTTTGTCCGACAATATACGCCAAACAATTCTGCCAGAAGGCAACGCTTTGTCAGACGCCCGACGCCTACTTCTGTACTTCAGGCAAGACGCGGAAGGTCGCTTTCTGATGGGAGGTCGCGGCACCTACAACGACAATTCCACTCTCAAACAAATTGAGCGTTTGAAACGCATCTCTGTTGAACTTTTCCCCCAGTTGTCCGGAGTTCAGTGGGAATACGAATGGGGTGGCTTTGTCGCTTTGACAAAAGATCATTATCCACACCTGCACGAGCTCGCTCCGGGGATTATGACAGGTTTGGGATACAATGGGCGCGGTGTTGCCATCGCAACGGCAATGGGGCGCGTCCTCGCCAAATGGGCTACAGGAACCAAAGCGGACGAGCTGGAGTTTCCGGCCACCCCCCTCAAACCACTACCTTTTTCGTTCGCGAAAGAAACTCTTGTGGAAGCAGAAATCCTACGCCTCAAACTCTTAGACAAGTTGGGCCTTTAGTAAGCTAGCAAACAGCGTCACCTAGCGGTTTTTGGAGAAAAAGCGATAGGTCAACGCGATAGCCGCCAAAGAGAGACCTGAGCCGTACCCAATCCAAACTCCATTGGGGCCGAACCCAAGCCAAAAGCCCAGCGCATATCCAAGCGGCAATGCAAAAACCCAATAGGCAATCAGGGTAATGGCAACAGGAACGTGATTGTCCATCATGCCTCGGAAAGCGCCCAGCATTGTCCCTTGCACACCATCTGCAATCTGCATTGCTGCAATCACAAGGAACATCGATATCGCGAGAGAAACAACCCTTGGGTCATCTGAAAGGCTATTGGCCAAAGGCGCGCGGCCTATCAAAATACCAGCAACGACAACAGCCATCCAACCAACAACGACCATCAGCGACGCCAACACAATCGGCTTGAGCCTTTCTTTTTCATCGGCACCAATTGCCTGAGCTACTCGTATCGAAATCGCAATCGAAACGCCCAAGGGCACCATGTAAATGACGTCGCTGACCGCAGAAACGATTTGATGAGCGGCCAGCGCGGCTGCGCTGAACCAACCAAGCATAAGGCCAGCTACTGCATAAGCGGCCCCCTCCCCCAGGTAACCGACGGAAATAATGAACCCTTCTTTGATCTGCGCCTTAACCTCGGACCAATCAAAACCTGCGGCCTCTAGGAAACCCTTCTTCCTTCTCCACGCACGCAAAATCACGAATGCCACAATTAACGGCACCATCTGAGACAACAGACTTGCGATCCCTGCACCGACGAGACCCAGACCCGGCCAACCAGCAATTCCGTGGATCAAAACATAGTTTGAAGGGATGTTGAATCCGACCGCAAGGAACGCGAGGCCAACCCCAATCCACGGGCGATTCATTGCGTCGAATAGGGCTTTCAGAGCATAGAAAACCGTGAAGGGCACCAAAAGAAGGCTCATCGCAATCCAGTAGCCGCCAATCAGACTGACAACTTCGGGCGGCTGTCCAATCCAGGAAAGGGCGGGCTTGAGGCAGATCATTACAGCAGCGCCAACGACACCAACGACCAAGGAAACAAAAATCCCAGCGCTTGTGGCCGATGCCAGCCCTCGGTCACTTGTTTTTCCAAAGGCTTCAGCCATTCGCACACCAATTGCGGAAACAAAGCCGTAAAGCGCTGAATAAAAGATGATCAGCACCGAGGCTGTGATTGAGACCGCCGCCAGAGGAAGTGTTCCCAATGGGGCCACCATCACGGTGTCAACGACTCCAATCAAAGCAGCTGCAGCAAGAGAGATAACTATCGGCAAAGCAAGACGCGCAAGGTAGCGCGCCTCATTTAAGATGACGCCCCAAGATGGCCGAGGCTGCTGTGATATCCGCACTCGCGTCATATTGTTGGGCCTTTCAGTCGTAATTGACTAAGCCGTTTCCCCAAGTAATTCCGGAACCAAGCGAACAAGGCACCCCCAGGCAGCCTGTTCCGCCTGCTTTCGGCTCAGGCCTTGAGGAGCAAGATGCAAGCGCTGCCAATAGCCATCCGTCAATGTCTCCATCCATTCAGCCATTTGATCTGGTGAAGTAACGTCATCATCGGACAGCAATTCATTCCAGATTACACGCAAGGTCTCTCTTCGACGTGTTTCGAAATGTTCGGCAACTTCATCGTACTGCAGTTGAAATCGAAGCTCGCCCCAAAATGCATACCAAAGGGGTAAGACATCCGGACCACATGCATCAGGGTGGAAATCAGCTTTTATCAGAGCTCTTATCTTTTCGGCTGGCTTATCCCCTGCTCGCTCTAAAGAAGCTGTCCAGTGGTCTTCGTAGCGCTGGTAAAGGTCACGCAAAGCTTCGGTCAGAAGACCGAGCTTTGACTTGAAGTAAAACGCCGCGACACCCTGAGAAAGCTCAGCTTCAGACGCGACCGTTGCAAGCGTCGTTTTTGCCAACCCATGAGCCAATATAGAGCGGCAAGCCGCGTCCAGCAGCTGTCGGCGACGACGATCTGCGTTTTCCTTCCGCTCTTTGCGGGGGCGTTTACGCTCTGCTTCGACCAATTGCCGCTCCTCCTACGAATACAGCCATCTACAGCGCGCAAAAAACATGCGTCAATAGCTTGAAATTTATTTGAGCGCTCAAATAAACTTTACGAACCCGAACCTGATCTGTAGACGAGAGAGAAAGGGATGGAAAAATTTGACGGTTGAGAACAGATACGACGTGATTGTGGCTGGTGCTGGTCACAACGGTTTGACTGCCGCCGCCTATTTGGCGCGCGCTGGCGTGCGTGTTTTGGTGGTCGAAAAGAACGACTGGATTGGAGGCGCTGCAGTCAGCCGGTCGCTGCACGAGGGATGGACGTACTCGAATTGCTCATACGTTTGTTCTCTTCTGCGCCGCGAGATTGCTCGGGACCTTGAGCTACCAAAATACGGGCTTCAGGTTATTCCGTATGAAGGTGGCGCGAGCTTTACTCGCGATGGGGATTACTTCGCCTACTATACCGATCACAACGCACTGAAGCGTGAGATGGCACGTTATTCTGAAAAAGATGCCGACGCCTATCGCGGATATTCACAAGCCATCATGCGGCAATGCCGTTTTATCCGTCTCTTTCTACTTCGGGACGCACCGGATCCTGCTTCGCTTCGCCCGCGCGATCTCGGCGAACTAGCTTACCTCGTAAAAAAAGCACATGGGCTGGGCAGTCGGGAGCTTGGTGAAACGCTGAAATTCTGGACAATGTCCATTGGTGACTTTCTGGATGAGCATTTCGAGAACGACCTGATCAAAGCCCATTTAGCTGGCTCCGGCATTATCGGCACCGGCCTAGGAGTGTATTCTCCCGGAACAGCCTACGTTCTGCTGCACCACTACATGGGTGACATTGATGGCGGCATCGGCGCCTGGGGTTTCGCTCGCGGTGGAATGGGCGCAATCTCAAATGCCATTGCTGCCTCATTCAAAGAGCACGGAGGTACGATCCATACAGGTTCGAGGATCGAAAAAATCCTCAGCAAAGATGGGCACGTTGAAGGCGTGGCTCTTGAGGACGGCAAGGTTTTCTATGCCCCTGTCGTTGCCTCCAATATGGACATCAAACGCACTGTTCTGCACCATATTGACGCGGCCGAGTTACCGGATGACTTCACCAAGGCGGTGCGGAACTTCAAAATTCGGGGGTCTTCGGCGAAGCTCAATATTGCGCTTGACCGGTTTCCAAATTTCCCTGCGGCACCAGAGCACACCAGCTTCCTCAGGGGTGATTTGCATGTGTCGCAGAGCCTCCTTGAACTTGAAAGGGCCTATGATGATTGGAAAGTCGGGCGCTGGTCGGAAAAGCCCTATATCGACATGCTAATCCCCAGCCAGATTGATCCGACTATGGCTCCGACAGGTGCCCACATGATGACGGTTTTCGTCCAATATGCTCCTTATGACCTGGAAGTTAACGGCGTTAGATCGGCAGAGAATTGGGACGAAAAGCAGCGCAGTGCGATGGCAGAAACTGTACTCGACCAGATGTCAGTGGCGTGCCCTGACATTCGCGAGCGCGTTGTTCATATGGAAGTGCGTTCACCGTTGGAAATCGAGCACGAAGTCGGTCTGACAGAGGGCAACATTTTCCAAGGCGAACTGACTTTTGATCAGCTTTTCTTCAATCGGCCCGTACCGGGTTGGTCGCAGTACAATTTACCTATCAAGGGGCTTTATTTGTGCGGGTCGTCCGCCCATCCCGGCGGTGGGGTTATGGGGGCCCCAGGTGCAAACGCTGCCCGCGCAATCCTGAGGCACGAAACACGGCATGGCCGAATGAAGGGGTATGCCGCATGAGCCAATTTGATGCGATTGTCATTGGCGGCGGCGTAAACGGTCTGGTTGCCGGAACACTCCTTTGTCGACGCGGCAAGAGTGTCTGTATCATTGAGAAATCCAACAGGTTCGGCGGCATGGCGTCTTATTCCGTGGATGGCGGCCCATCTCTGGCCCATTCGCTCTACAACCTGAGCCCGCGGGTCTTGAGTGACATCGGCATAGATCCTCAACACCCTGTCCTGTCCGGCAAGCCCGTCTCCACGGTTTCTTTGTCTGAGGATGGGCGGCATATCGCCTTCAATAGCGAAGGCGTCTTTTGGAGCGAGGGGGCAAAACACTCGGAATCCGACGCCTGGTCCGATCTGACAAAGCAGTTGATTACGTATGGGAGCCTTTTGCGCCAACTCGCCGAGGCTCCACCTCCCGGGGGTCAAAAAGCCATCCTCTCCCGGGGTGGGCTCAACGAGTTTTTGCGTCTGGCAAAACTGGGCAGAGGCCTGAAAAAGCTGGGCAAATCTGAAATGCGACGTTTCCTGCAGGTCGTCTTATCTAATGTCTACGACATTGTTTTAGATGACCTTTCGGAAGGACCGGTGGCTGGAATGCTTGCTGCTGATGCAATCTGGGGGTCAGCCACCGGTCCAAGATCTCCGGGCACTGTGTTCAATCTGATTTATCGGCTTGGCCACGGAGGTAACATCACACAACCAGCAGGTGGGATGTCCGCGCTGACCGATTTGATGGTTGAAGCAGCACAAAAGGCGGGGTGCGTGCTGATGCCGGAAACTGAGGTGTCTCGCATTGTGTTGCACGACGACACAGTCTCCGGAGTGGCAACTAACGATGGACGAACTTTGACCGCACCCATTGTGCTCAGCAACCTTGCTTCAAGACTAACAAGCCGAATGACCGGACCCTCTGCTTTTGACATCGAAGCAATGCGGCGAGTTCGAAATATTCGGGCTCGTGGAACAGCGGCTAAGGTCAACCTACGGTTAAAAGACGACGCCACCCTGCCCGGCCTGCCTAGCGAACTAGCCCACGAACGACTGATCTATGCCCCTTCTGTGGAGTACGTCGAAGCTGCGTTCAATCCAGCTAAGTATCGTCAAATGTCTAAAGCACCGGTGATTGAAGCCTTTAAAATGCAGACAGCCGATGGGGCAAACTGGCTGTCAACCATAGTGCAATATGCGCCATCTGACATTGAAGGCGGTTGGACTGAGACTGCCAAGGAACAGCTTGCGCAAATCACAGCTGAAACTCTTAGCCGTGCCCTGCCCGGCTTGGGCGATCAAATCTCTGGCAAACAGGTCATAACTCCGGATCAAATCGAAAGCGCGACCGGCGCACCAGGGGGGCACTGGCACCATGCTGAAATGTCATTGGACCAACTGCTGACACTTCGGCCCGCGAACGGGATGGCCAGATATTCCATGGGGCCGAAGGGGCTGTTCCAATGTGGTGCGGCAACGCACCCCGGCGGTGATGTCATGGGGCTCGCTGGTCGCAATGCGGCGCTGGCAGCGCTGGAGGCACAGGCATGAGCATCTTCACCGATCCGAAACTAGGTTTGATCCCCGGCCCGTTTCACAAAAAACTCGAAGAGCAAAATCGCGCACAGAATTGGTACGATTGGGCGGGTTATGCCGCCCCGGGTGTGCTGGACAGTGTCGAGTTCGAGTACTTCGCGCTGCGCAATCAGGCGTCTTTGTTCGATATCTCACCAATGCATAAATACCGATTAACCGGGCCGGACACGACCGCGATGCTCAATCGCCTCGTGACACGGGACGTCCGAAAAATCAGCGTTGGTCGCGTGGGGTACGCAATCTGGTGTGATGAAGAGGGTATGGTCATCGATGACGGGACTCTTTTCCACCTTGGCGACAACGATTGGCGTCTTTGCTGTCAGGAACAAATGCTGACATGGCTACTCGACGCGGCTTGGGGTTTTGACGTTTCAGTCGTCGACGAAACTCACAGTGTTGCTGGACTTTCGTTGCAGGGCCCGACCTCATATGCAGTTTTGGAGGCCGCCGGGTTAGATGTCAGCAAGTTGAAGCCATTCGATCTTGCTCAAGTTGACCATGATCTCATGATCTCGCGGACGGGTTTTACCGGTGATTTAGGTTACGAGCTCTGGTGCGACTGGGACAAGGCAGAAGTGCTTTGGGACAGGATTTGGAAAGGTGGCGCATATCAGGGATTACGCGCCATTGGGTACGAAGCTGTAAATTTGGCCCGCATCGAAGCGGGTTTTCTTACTGCAGGCGTGGATTTCCAACCAGTTCATGCGACCGAGCGGTTGCACCGAGGCCAAACACCTTTCGAACTCGGCTTGGGTCGGCTAGTCGACTTCGACAAGGGTCATTTCAATGGCCGGCGAGAGCTGCTGACCAAGCGGGACACTCCAAGAAGCCTCCTCATGCGTTTCGATGTCGAAGGATTCAAACCCTCGGAAGGGTCATTGATCTACAACCGACGCAAAAAAGAAGTTGGGCACATAACGTCCGGAATATGGTCGCCGACCGCCAAACGCAATATCGCGTTGGCACATGTCCGTATGCCGGATGCAGGCCGGTCATCCGTCTTAAAGGCGGAAATTTACACTCTGCAAGAAGGCAAATGGGACACCAGACTGGCGCGCCTTACACCCATCACCAAAGCCTTTTTCGCACCGCACCGCGCTCGTGCTACGCCACCGGCCCGCACCTAAAGGAGAAGCAGACGTGAATACCCTAGGCAATACACCAACCGACGGCGACCTTGTCGCTTGGGATCGCGACCATCACCTACATCCTTGGGCCGGAACCGACGGCTTTGGGTCCGACGAGTACATGCGGGTGAATACAGCGGATGGTATCTACCTTTGGGATGCTACCGGAAAGCGCTATATCGATGGCCCCGGCGGTATGTGGTGCACACAGATCGGATACGGGCGTCAGGAGATGGCCGATACCATTTCCCAACAGGTTATGAAGATGCCTTACGCATCGCCCTGGTCGTTTACGACTGAGCCCGCAGCCGTTTTGGCACGAATGATCGCAGAACGCACGCCAGGTGATCTCAACACAGTGCACTTTACAACCGGTGGGTCCACGGCCGTTGATACCGCACTGCGGACCGCGCTTTTCATGAACAAACGGCTTGGCCGACCGGAGAAGAGGATCGTGATCGGCCGGGAAAAAGGCTATCACGGATCGACGTTTCTCGCCGCTACTGTCACCGGGAAAGAGCGTTTCGAAACAAGCTTTGAGAAAGCACAGGATCTGGTGCGTTTTTTGCCCGACGTAAATCCCTACCACCGGCCAGAAGGAATGAGCTTGGATGCGTGGTGCGACGCTAAAGTCGCCGACCTTGAGAACCTGATTGAGGACGTTGGCGCCGACCGTATTGCCGCCTTTATCGCTGAACCGATCCTGTGTTCCGGTGGCGTGATCGTTCCACCTCCGGGTTATCACAAGCGCACGCTCGAAATCTGCCGGGCAAACGACATTTTGTACATTTCGGATGAAGTCGTAACCGGCTTTGGTAGGTTGGGACATTGGTTCGCCTCAGAAGACGTCTTTGGCATCGTCCCTGACGTTATTACCTGCGCAAAAGGTTTAACCTCGGGCTATCTGCCGTTAGGCGCTTGTATCATCTCGGACGCTTTAATGAAACGAATTGCCGAAGCACCGGGCGACGATGTTTTCTACAACGGCTACACATACTCCGGGCACCCAGTGAGCTGCGCGGCTGCAATCAAAAACATCGAAATCATGGAGAGCGAGGATATTCTGGGACACGTTCAACGTGTCACACCCCATTTCCAAAAGCGCCTACATCAAATTAAGGAAAAGTTTCCGATAGTTGGGGATGTGCGCGGTGACGGACTACTGGGATGCATAGAATGTCGCCCCGGCCTAAAGGTCGAGAGCTACGAAGCGCACGTTAAGTTTGGGCAGAAACTAGACGATGCATGCGAGGAGATGGGATTGCTCTTGCGCCCGTTTGGAAACATGGCCGTGTTCTCGCCCCCTCTGATCATATCTCCCTCGCAGATAGACGAAATGTTCGACATCATGGAGGCTGGTATGGCGCAGGTCAGCAAGGACTACGACGCATAACAGTCAACTCGCTAAGACAAGGAACCAGTTAGATCAGGTTGGTTTCCGACCACGGATGTGATGTGGGCAATGCTCTCCGGTTTTTAGCACGGGCTGCATAGCGTCCCAGATCTCGATCTGGTGCTCGATAAACTCCGCTCCATGCCGGGCTTCCCAGTCGGAGCGGTTTGGTCCGGTCAATTCCTCAAGTTCCGCAGCGGATACCTGAGCATACCAAGGGTTGCGATTGACCAACTCTACGTCTTCAAAGCCCGCCAACTCCATGGCAGCGCGGTACTTAGAGGGCGAAGCCATCTGAAACTCCAAGGCTTCCATCTTTACGTAGTGTGCCATCTCCGGTGACATCTCCCCATCATGATTGGTCAGCCAGTCAGAAGCAGCGAAATGACCACTTGGTTTGAGTACACGATAGGCTTCCGCAGCCATCGCTACTTTGTCGGGGATGTGGATGATCGAGTCTTTTGAAAACACAATGTCAAAAGTACCGTCTTGGAAAGGCATGGGGCCAGGGGTGACCTCTAGGATTTCAACCTTTTCTTCCAGAACTGCCTGCCTAACTCGCTCTCGCGCAACCGCGCAGACTGGGGCCTCTACATCAATTCCCGTCACTCTAGCGGCGCCGAACTCCTTTGCCATCAACACCGCGATAGCCCCAGAACCACAACCTATATCAAGGATATGCTTATCTTTCAGATCAATCCCTTCGACAACTCGAGCAACTTCTTCAGGACCTCCCGGTGAAAGAAACCCCTCTCCCCAAAGCTCCTCCAGAAAGCAGATTGCCTGTTGGTCATATAGAATTTCGTCTGACATAGGATCCCCCCGCATCTGATTGTCAGTCAATCACTGCAGTGAAGCCTTTTCTTCCAACTCAGACAAGCTTTATCGCGAAATTGAATGTCAGAGATGCAGTTTTTATTGAATGATCATTCAGTCAATAGACATCGAGCATATTGACTGGTATTCGGAGAAAAGCACGTCAAAAAAGGATATTCTCGCAATGGCTGACACCCTACCGACGCATGCCCAAACCGTGATCATTGGTGGGGGGTCGATCGGCGCGAACACGGCCTATCACTTGACTAAGCTCGGCCATACCGATGTTGTCGTTCTGGAGCAGGGAAAACTTACATCAGGGACCACTTGGCATGCCGCCGGCCTGATCGTAGCCGGCCTTCTCAAATCCGAAGCTGAGTGCGCTATCTACACGCACGGTCGAGACCTCTATGCGAACCTAGAGAAGGAAACCGGTATATCCACAGGTTTCCGCGACGTTGGCTATCTGCAGATTGCAACCAATGAAGAACGCCTGCACGAGATGCGCCGCGTCGCAGCCTTCATGCGGCGTTTTGGTATAAACAACCACGAAGTCTCGGTAAAAGAAGCCCAAGATATGTTCCCTATAGGCGACCTCTCAGACGTCGTTGGAGCATTCCTCATTCCGGAGGACGGTCGAGCCAACCCGGTGGACGTGACGATGTCTCTAACCAAGGGAGCCAAATACAGAGGTGCGCGTTTCTTCGAAGGCGTGCGGGTTGAAGAGATTTTGGTTAGGAACAGCACCGCGACAGGAGTCCGCACCGCGAGTGGTCATAACATAACAACTGAAAACGTCGTGATCTGCGGTGGAATGTGGTCTCGCCAACTGGGTGTCAAACATGGTGTAAATCTGCCCCTCCAGGCAGCTGAACACTACTATCTAATAACGGAAAGTATCCCGGGCCTACCCCGCGACCTGCCCGTTCTCGAAGACCCTTCCACCTACTCTTATTACCGTGAAGAAGTCGGGGGGATGATGTTGGGGCTTTTTGAGCCCGGCGCTGCGGCTTGGAAGCTCGATGGCATCCCGGATGAATGGCAATTTGGAGAGATCGAGCCGGACTGGGAACGTGTTGGGCCCGACCTGGAGAAAGCCTATTCGCGCGTGCCTGACACCATGAATTACGGCGTCAAAAAACTATTCTGCGGTCCGGAGAGTTTTACGCCTGATCTTGCGCCGCTTGTTGGCCCGACGCCTGAACTGCGCAATCTTTGGGTTGCGTGTGGAATGAACTCACTTGGCATCCTGAACGGGGCGGGCACGGGTATGGTTTTGGCCCATTGGATGGTGGACGGCATACCTCCAATTGATGTCACCGGCATAAACGTCAATCGCTTCTCCCGTGAAATGGCGACACCGGCCTTTCGACGCGACAGGACACCTGAATTGCTGGGAAAGCTCTTTGGCCAGCACTACCACAATGAGAACTACAAAACGGCGAGGAACGTTAAGCGTTCAGTGCTCTATGACCGCCTCAAACAGGCCGGAGCCTTTTTTGGCGAAGGAAATGGTTGGGAACAACCTGATTGGTTTGCTCCGACGCCCGAACAGGCCAAGGTCGAGAAATACAGCTGGTATCGCCAAAATTGGTTTGAATGGCACGCCGAAGAACACAAGGCCGCACGCGAGGATGTCATCGTAATGGACATGACATCAATGGCGTGTTTCAGCGTCGAAGGCCCAGACGCATGCTCCCTTCTCTCCCGCCTTTCTTGCAATGACGTTGATGTTGAATCCGGTCGCGTCGTCTACACAGCCTGGGTAAACGAAGGAGGTGGGTTTGAAGCTGACCTCACAGTCACCCGACTATCCGATCAGAAATTCTGGGTCATCGTGGGTGAAAACTCGGCGGGTCATACAGAAATGCGCATGCGACGGCACATTCTGGACTATGAGAACGTAGTTATCACTGACATCACCGCAGGGCGCTGCCAAATCAACGTTCACGGCCCAAAGTCGCGTGAACTATTGAGTAGAATATCCGGTGCTGATTTGTCGGACGAAGGTTTTCCCTTCATGACGGCGCGTGAAATCGACATCGGGTATGCCGTAGTTATGGCCTATCGCGTAACTTTTGTTGGCGAACTCGGCTGGGAACTTCACGTACCGGCCACCCAGGCCGTACAGACATATGATCTGATTATGGATGCAGGTCGTGATTTGGGCGTTCGCAATGCTGGAATGCAGACCCTTAACTCCCTGCGGCTGGAGAAAGCCTATCGTGATTTCGGAATTGATGTGGACAACACAGACAACCCGATTGAAGCCGGTCTTGGGTTTGCCGTTAAATTGGACAAACCGGGTGGCTTCATCGGCAGGGAAGCGCTAGCCGCGATCAAAGCAAAAGGCACGCCCAAAAACCGAATGTTGCAGTTCCTGCTCAAAGACCCAGAGCCTCTCATGTACGGCAACGAGATGATTTATCTAAACGGCAAGGAAGTCGGATATATTCAGGTTGGCGGATATGGGCACGCTCTCGGCGCTGCTGTCGGGATTGGTTTTGCAGAGATTGGCGAACCGTTGACTGCAGACGTAGTCGCAACGGGGCAGTGGCAGATCGAAATTGCTGACGAGAAATACGATGCTACCGCCTCGTTAAAGCCGCTTTATGACCCCGACATGCGCAAGATAAAGTGCTGATGCATCATTGTTCGGTGCTGTATTTCAAACCGGAAAGTGTTTTGGGAAAAACCGCGACAGCGAAAGCATGCAAACATCCCTGAATTCCCGACGATCGGCCACTTTGGGATACAACATCAAGCTGAGCCAGGCCCCATCAGACATCGCCTCTATAGCCCGGGCTGTTTTTTCCGGATCGAGATCGTCGTAACCACCATCGGCGATCAATTCACTACACAGTTGCAGAATTCGGTCGTATCTTTCATTGTCATATTTATTATGTATTTTCAGATAATTAGGGCGATATTTCGCTTGACCCCAGAAAGCGAACCAGACAGCCAAGCGCTTGTGGGTGCAGATGCTTTTGTCAAAATCCGCTCGAATGATGGCAGCCAGCCTATGTGCGGCTATAGGTTCCGCAGCGTCGTAAGATTTTAGCCAATTCTCATAGTGTTCTTGTGCAAGGAAACCCAGCGCAGCGTCATACAGTGCTTCCTTGCTGTCGAAGTGATAGTTCACAACGCCATGGGACAGATTGGCAGTTTCGGTCACATGCTTAAGTGTCGTGTCAGAAAACCCGCGCTTTGAGATCGAGTCGATGGCCGCCATTATCAACTGCAAGCGACGAACTTCAGGAGGTTCGGTGCGTCGTTTTTTCTGAAGCTCATGCGTCTCCAATTTAACTCTCCTCTCGTTCAGCCATTTGCCTGTCCAGCAAATCCGCCCTTTGTTGCCGGAACATAACGATAGCTGCGATAGCGACACAAATGGCGATCACAAGGATCATGATGGTCGCCAGCGCATTAATATCCGGCCTGAGGCCTAGTCGAATGCGCGAAAAGATCAAAATTGGCAAGGTATTTGCACCTGGGCCAGTAACAAAACTTGCTATGACCAAGTCATCGAGAGACAGAGTAAACGCCAATAGCCAGCCGGAAATAAGGGCTGGTGTAAGCTGTGGAATCGTGATGGCAGTCAGAACTTTGAACGGTTTTGCTCCAAGATCGGCAGCCGCTTCTTCCAAAGTTTGCCCCACGCCGGTCAAACGCGCCTGAATTGTCACCGCCACGTACGCCATTGAAAAGGTAATATGCGCGATGGTAATCGTCGCAAAACCACGTTCTGCCGGCCATCCGATCAGCTGGTTCAGGGAAATAAAGAAAACCAACAAGGACAATCCGGTTATCACCTCGGGCATCACCAAAGGCGCGACCAACATACCACCAAACAACGTCCGCCCCTTGAATCGCCCAAAACGCACCATAGCCAGTCCTGCCAAGGTGCCGAACGCAGTCGCAAAAGTAGCATTCACAACAGCAATCTGAATACTGAGTGAAACAGCACTCCAGACTTCGGCAGATTGGAAGAGTTCCTTGTACCAACGCAAGGACCATCCTCCCCAAACAGGTACGAGTTTGGAGTAGTTGAATGAGTAAATGACCAATAGGATCATAGGGATGTAAAAGAATGCCAGTCCCAAGGTCAGCATGATGGTTAAAAAGCGGGAGCGTTTACCGTACATTTATTGCTCCTCCGATGCTTTGCCTTGGTAGTGCTGAAAAACCATGATGGGGAGCACCAGAATGAACAGCAGAACAATCGCCACAGCGGCAGCGACAGGCCAGTCACTGTTTCTAGAAAATTCGTTGTAGAGAACGCGACCAATCATTTGCACGTTTCCGCCCCCCAACAGATCGGGGATAACGTACTCCCCGGTCGCAGGGATGAAGACCAACAGTGAACCAGCGACAATACCGGGCATCGTCAGCGGCAAAGTAATTTTGAAAAACGTGTTCGTTGGCCGGGACCCAAGATCGGCAGCCGCTTCGTTCAGACTGTTGTCCAACTTCTCCATATTCGCGTAGAGCGGCAGGATCATGAATGGCATATAGGTATAGACGATCCCGATATAGACGGCGAATTCCGTGTAAAGCATGCGGATTGGCTCGTCGATTATACCCAGCGCTATCAGAAGATTGTTGATCGTGCCTTGATCCGCAAGCAGGCCCATCCATGAGTAGACACGCAATAAGAAGGACGTCCAAAACGGAAGAATAATAGCAAACAACAATAGCGGCTTCGCGACTGGCCCCGATCGTACAATTGCGTAGGCGATGGGGTAACCAAACAAGAGACACAAGAACGTGGAGGTCACTGAAATTTTGAGAGAAGTGACGTAAGTATCAAAGTATAGGCTGTCTTCCCAGATGTAGATAAAATTGTCGAACACTAGACGGATCGTCATGATCCCGTCGCCCGTCCACTCAATCAAACTAGTGAATGGAGGGCTTGCAATCGCCAGTTCGGCCAAGCTTATTTTGGCGACAATAAAGAACGGCGCTAGAAAGAAAACGAGCAGCCAGAGAAACGGCACAACGGTGACGATCTGACGCCACCTATTTTGTATGCGCCGCATCACCAAACGGAGCATGGGCTGTCGTTTAACCGGAAGCGGTTCGGACATTTCCTCAGTGAAATCCGTCATGAGTGCAGCAACATCGCACTAGACGGATCCCAACTGATATTCACCTTGTCTTCCCAAGTTAGCCGCTTAGTGGCATGAGTCGGGCGAGACTGGTTGGGCATTGTAACGTCGAAGACTTCGCCATTAGGCAGCCTCACCTTGTAAATTGACGTTTCTCCCAAATACCCAACGTCGTCGATGACAGCCGATGTCTGGTTAGCACCCTCAGTGGCCGGATCCGCTTTATCAAGGCGAATTTTCTCGGGCCTCAAAGCGACCCAAATTTTGCTGCCTTCCTTTACCGAATGACCGTGATCAATGAATACTTCGCAGAACTCGGTCTCGACCCGAACATGATCCGCGCCATCCTCGATGACCCTACCCTCGAAAATGTTTGCTGACCCGATAAAGTCAGCGACAAAGCGGGACTCAGGGAACTCATAGATCTCTGTCGGTGTGCCAATCTGCTTGAAGCGACCAGCGTCCATTACTGCCATTCGCGACGACAAAGTCATCGCTTCTTCCTGATCGTGGGTCACAACAATAAATGTGACACCGACCTTGTCCTGAATGTTGGCAAGCTCAAACTGCGTTTGCTTGCGCAGCTTCTTGTCAAGCGCGGCCAGAGGTTCGTCCAAGAGCAGAAGCTTGGGCCGTTTGACTAGGGCCCGCGCCAGTGCGACGCGCTGCCGTTGTCCACCAGACAATTGCTTTGGTTTTCTTTTTTTAAATTCTTCCAGTTCAACGAGCTTGAGAATCTCGTGAACCCTGTCCGCTATGTCGAACTTCGGGACGTGGTCTTGCTCCAACCCGAAAGCCACGTTTTTTTCGACCGTCATATGCGGGAACAACGCATAGCTTTGGAACATCATATTAGTCGGACGTTCGTAGGCAGGCACATCGGCCATATCAACACCGTCGATGGTGATCGTGCCCGCGTTCAAATCCTCAAACCCAGCGAGCATTCGAAGCAGTGTCGACTTTCCGCATCCCGATCCCCCCAGAAGGCAGAACAACTCTCCCTTGTAGATATCAAGATCGACGTTATCGACGGCGGTCACTTCACCGTATTTCTTGGTTACACCTCTGATTTGAACCAAGGGTTGTTGCTCTTGTTGCTCCAGCCAAGGAGCTGCACTGACAGTTGTGGAAACAGTCAAATTGGGCCTCGCGGTATGCCAGTATGGGTTCAAAAGTGCAGCAGCGATCAAACAGGATCCGCTACTGCATTTGCCAGCGTGAGTGGATCAGTTACCGGCTTTGAAGTCAGTCCAAGTGCGTGTCTGCAAACGCTCGACCTTAGGAGGAAGAACGGCAGTCGTATACATCTTGGAAACCTGATCTGATGTCGGGAAAGCGGCCGGACTAGAGGTGACAGCCTCATCAACCATTGGCTTGGCCGACAGGTTGGCGGTCGCATACCAGGTGAAGTTACTATCATTTGCTGCAACTTCGGGTCGCATCATGTAGTTCAAGAAAAGATGAGCGTCTTCTTTGTTTGCGGCGTCCTCTGGGATCAACCAACCATCTATCCACAACTGCGCCGTGCGATCACCTTCGGGCAGGAAAAAGTCCAGTACTACCCCAGTGTTGGCTTCAGCCGCGCCTGACATCGCAAGAAGACCATCCGGGCCCCAAGTGGTTGAGACACAGAACTCTTTCTGAGGCATCCGCTGATACGCATAGTTATCGAAGGTTTTGATGTATGGCCTGATTTCGGCCAGCATTTCCCCAACCTTCTCATAGTCCTCCTTGTTTGTGGAATTCGCATCCAGACCCATATGCGCCAAAGCCATTGGGATGATGTCCCCCGGAGAATCCAAGAACGAAACGCCACACTTGGACAACTCTTTCATATGCACAGGATCGAAAACCATTTCCATCGACCCAATGGGGGCATCAGGATATGTCTCTTTAACCAATTCCTCGTTATAGGTAACGCCGTGCGTACCCCACATATATGGAATGAAGTGTTGATTGCCCGGATCCCATTCACTTGCCAACTGTTCCATGATCGCCGGGTCGATGTGTTTTATGTTGTCCAGCTTCGACATATCGAGTGGAGCGACGATGCCTGCCTTAATCAGCCGAGCCGTATCGCTGCCCGCATGACTAACCACGTCATATCCGCTGTTTCCTGCCAATAATTTGGCATCAATTGCCTCGGCAGAGTCATACGGATCATAAAGAACCTTGATGCCGTATTCCTTTTCAAAGTTCTCGATAGTGTCTTCGGCGATGTACTCTCCCCAATTCGTAACCTTCAACACACGTTCTTGCGCATATACTGATCCCGAAATTGCAGTAGCCGTTACTGCTAAAAACGTAGTTCCGACAACTTTCCTGATTGAGTTCATAACTTCGCTTCCTCTCCCTGAGTGGTGGCTGCAGTAATTTCGCTTGCCTTGTTTGCTAGACACTGTTTCGAAGGATCGCGCCTCATGTTGCAGGCGCGATCATCTTGCACCCCATCCGCGCCAGCCAAGATGACTTTATCTGACTGATCATTCAGAACGGTAGTCCGATGAATTCTCCGCTGTCAAGTTTAGTCGGTTTAATTCTGATCAAACCCACACAAACCGTTCAATCTGAACAAAAATTATACAGAATTTCCTATAACCCTAATCTCAAAAAGAGTCACAAGCGCATTTTGAAGAACATTTCTGAATGATCATTCAGTCAGTAATAGTTGACGCGCAATCCAAATTGGGCGAAACCTACAGTCACTCGAAGGGTGACTAACCCAACTGTTTTTTCAAGACTGCATGCTTGAGTTCGCCCAGCCAACCGAGACACAGATTGACCAAATCAAACTATGCGGATTGTTCGGATGCGTGACGAATCCAGAAATACTGAGGTTCCCGCCAATTGGGATCGACGCGGGCTGCCGGGGTGGTGCTATCACAGCGCCGCTCTTCTTGAGCTCGAAAAGAGCGAACTCTTCAAAACTCACTGGCAAATAGCCTGCCATATTTCCGACATCCCGGAACCCGGTAGCTTTCTAAGTTTTGACATGTGCGGCGAACGTGCACTGATATTGAAGGATAGCAATTCAGACATCCGAGCATTTCTAAACGTTTGTCGTCATCGCGGTTCTCGGCTCGTGTCCAAAGAACAAGGAAAATGTGCGAACGCTCTGGTCTGCCCATTTCACGGCTGGGTTTACAATCTTGATGGAACACTGCGTGGCGCCGCCCGCCCCGAGTCCTTCCCCGATCTCGACAAGCACGAGTTTGGCCTGAAAGAAATCGAAATGGAAATCTGGCAGGGATTTGTCTTTATCCGATTCAAACCCGGCCCCCAGCCATCGGTAGCGGAACTTCTTGCCCCGATTGAACAGGAAATCTCTGCCTACAAAATGGCCGAACATGTTCCGACGGACGGAATATGGACGGAGGAAACTCCGGTAAACTGGAAATCAATCAGAGATGTCGACAACGAAGGATATCATGTCCCTCTCGCGCACCCTGCCCTTCAGGACTTATATGGCTCGACTTACGCAGATGAACCATATGTCGATGGCATCTCACGTTCCGATGGAAAATTCACTCCGACGAAGGGTCGTCGGTGGGCCGTTCGCAACTACAAGAAATTCACAAAGCCACAGCCTCACCTACCTGAGCACTTACATAAAACTTGGCTCTACTACGGCATTTTTCCAAATGCGGTAATAGCGGTCACGCCTGAGACAACCTTGTTTTATCAGGAATTTCCGGTCACGATAGAAATGTCCATCCTTCGAAGCGCAACATACCGAAATCCAACCGAAGACCGCCAACAAAAAGCGGCACGGTACCTTGCCGCTCGGATTGATCGAGAAACAGTGGAAGAAGATATTCAACTGACGATATGGTCAAACGAAGCCATGGCCTCAGAGGCTTTTGAGGGCTTCTATCTTTCTGATCTTGAGTACGGCGTGCGCTCCCATCACGACCATTTGAGGAAAATACTACCCATCTATAACTCTGAAGTAACGCCCGGAGAGGATGAAGTTGCCTCGTTAAATGATGAATTGTTGGCTGAGACGAAATCGTGACGAAAGGTGTTTTCAAATCGTCAGAAGCAGAAACTCAAAGGCAGTTCCTGACAACGGCTATCGGAACGCCTTGTTCTGGCGCCACAAGGTATGCTGCAGCGATGTATTTTTTTAAGATCGGCAAGCTTTCTGCCGAGATGCTGGAAGTATACCGAAGATGCAGCAAGTTTGACACGGAAGATCCGCTCGATCTGGCTAGATACGAGGGCGTTTCAATTCCACAATTTGCTTGCGATTTAAGCGCAAGCACCGACGCATGACTGCTTCTACGCAAATGACAAAACTATTGGACAATTCAGATTCCTGTAAGGTCTCACGAAGCCGAAGAAGCGAAAGCTCACTCCGGAAATTGTCCTTCAGGTCACTTTATTTGTTGGAGCGAAATCATTGAGAGCTCATGACTTTGACGTCGTTGTCGTTGGCGCTGGAGCAGCAGGAATTGCAGCTACTCGTGCTCTCAAGGCGGCAGGACTATCAGTTGTCTGCCTCGAGGCATCCAACCGCGTCGGGGGGCGCACACACACGGATAGGAAAATCTTTGGTGTCCCATTCGACATGGGTGCGCATTGGATGCACACCGAACATGTAAACGCTCTGAAAGCTCCAGGTCTCGCACTTGGCCTTGATCTCTATGCAGCCCCTGACAACGCGACGACATTTGGCTTGGAGGAAGATGCCGTTCTTTGGGACGAAGTCGATGAAATACATAGCGCGATAAATGAGGCGGCGCGCATCGATGCAGAAATTGAAGCGAGCACCGGTATTCCAACAGACCGGTCCTTGGCAGACATTTGGCAGAACAAAGGGCGATGGTCATTTACGGCAGCGATGACATTCGCGTTGTCAATTGCCAGAGATTTGCCGGATACATCGCTGCGAGACATCAGTGCATGGGAAGGCGGCGACGATTGGTTTTGCCGCGAAGGCTTCGGTCACCTCGTTGCATGCACTGCGCAGGGGCTGCCAATTAAACTAGCAACTCCGGTCACAGAAATAAAATCTCTCACTGAAGGCGTGCAGATAACTACGGCTACTGGCAAGATCAAAGCTCGAACCGTAGTTGTAACAGTTTCCGTCGGCGTCCTAGCCGAAGACATCATCCACTTTGATCCCCCGCTAGAATCCGACCGACGCTCGGCGCTCGAGCTTATCACTATGGGAGACTACAATCACGCTGGCCTCCTTTTCCGCCCCGGAGCTTTGCCAGTGCAACCCGATACTTGGCTGACATACCACTTAGAACCCGACGCCAATGGGGTAGCCCGCGGAGGCGGTTTTCTTTGCAACATCTCAAACACCGCCCTAACCAGCTTTGAAAGCTCTGGAAGCTTTTCCAGACATTTGCAAGACGCGGGACCTGAAAGCGCTATCGAACATGCAATCGAAACACTAGTTGGTTTCTTCGGGACGACCGTCAGAAAAGCCTTTGTCAAAGGCCACGCCACCGCTTGGCGAAATGAACCTTATGTGCGTGGTTCTTACGCTGGAGCCAAACCTGGAGGCCACACCCATCGCGCTGTCTTACGCCAGTCTCATGCAGAGCGAGTGCACTTCGCCGGTGAAGCGACGCATCCTAACCAACAATGCTCGGTCAGTGGTGCTCACCTGGAAGGATTAAGGGCTGCCGAAGATGTGTTGGCGCAGTTACGCTGAACACCTGGCGGTCAATTCAGATCAAGCTATCCAATCAAAGAGATATTATAAGCGGTTGGAAGTTTTGGGCGAACATTATGCGGCTGTGTTTCAGCGGGGTGACACTATGGGGTAAGATACTCTCTTTTGAGTAGTTTTCTTGGATGCCCAGTAAGGAACGAAACCAGACTAAGTGTCGCAGAATGTCTGTGTCTGCTCTGCGGACTTTCCCGCCATTGGCCCGTTTGTGCCGGAGAGGCGCAGGCAGCCAAAGCGGACCTTCAAACCCAAGCGTGGCGACTTCTGAGAAGCGGCAAAAAAGCATTCCTTGACTTTCAACTGATCTATAACTTTCTTCAAAAAACGTGGCTTTGTGTGGCTGACCGGTGGTGAAGATGCAAGTCGTCCACAGTGCCTTTGACAACTCACAACCTCTCGGCAAAAGCACATCCAACAAAATGGCAAGACGGTCACCTTACGCCTTCTGCCACGTGGCCTTCAGCCACCCAAACATCAAACACTTCTAGTGCCTTTACGCAAAACTCTGGATCATTGATATGACTCTCGATTTCCGTAGTTTCTACAGAGGGTGACACGGTCGTCTTGAGCTCATCCAGGAAGGCAGCCAACCCTTCGGGGTCGTGACAGTCACTACCAGGACGGTCCCATTCCTCGATACCGCCATTGGGGATTATCAGATGCGTTGGTGCCTGGCTCTCGCCAATTCGCATGTTCAGCTCTAGGGCGATCTCCCGACGTTCTTGAGCGTTTTAGCAGGTATTCTTGACCAGCTTGTTGTGGGTATGGATTAGGCGGTCATGGAACCGCTCGGGGATTTCTTGCCACCCTGCAAAATCTATTAGGTCCATACAACCTGGCGCCACGATCTGCGGAATGCCTGCGCGACCTGCAGCCCTGTGGCGATCCTTGCCCGCATTCACCACTGAACCAGCCAACAGATTGCCCAGTTCGCACCCCGCAAAGTCCATTGCGCAGACAAACCCTTTCTGTGCCGCAATCTGTTCAAACGCCATGCCCCCCATGCCCATGGCGTGAAATACGGCCACTTCATAGCCTCGGGCTTCTAGTTTCGGTTTCAGTGTCTTGATGTATTTTAGACAGGATGTCCCCAGCGAGGTAATTCCTACCGTCGGTTTTGGCGCCAAGGTCGGTTCGGCTGCGCGTGCCGCCCCCAGAACCGCGCCTGCAGCTTGCGCCAGTGAGGATTTACAAATTGCATTTAAGCCATACAGCCCTCCGGCCCAGAGGATCATCTGGATGTCTGGCGATAGACGTTCCGCTGGGATCAGGGCCGAGAAGGAAACAGTAGAGACCACGTATTTCGGCACCCCAATTGGCAAAGATTGGCAAACATCCAAGGACAAGTCCGTACCCATGGTGCCGCCGAGTATGATAACGCCGTCCAGCTTGGCCTCATCGTAGAGCCGTCGGGTGAGCGCGCAGGCCCCTTGTGACATGATCTGCATGGCGACATGTTCGCTTCCACTGTCTATGGCGACCTTGATGGAGCTGCCCCCCGCCTCGGCCACATCGTGCTTTGAATAGTCTGTCGGCTTCTCAGGGTCACCCAAAACACTGACATCCATCGTCAACACTGCCGCGCCCTGAGCAATAATTTTCTCCGCCATGAACTCCAGTTCGTCGTTTTTGGTGTCGTAGGTTCCAACAACCAGAATGGTTTTGTCTGCCATATTATCCCTCCCTGTCCGCACGAGATTACCCGCGCATGAAAACTGGCGTTTCAAAGCCTCAGGTTCGAGTATGACGGAACGACCGGTAAGACATAACTAGCATACACTCATACAAAGTGCCGCGAACGTCTTCTTCCGGCCCGCTCTACCCGATGCTGAGAGGTGCACGAGAGGCAGCTATTGCCAATAGCTCATCGAAGCGTGAGAACTACGGCGGGAAAAAAGAATGTCAGGGGTGGATTTACATGCCGCAAAACATAGCCATTGTTATAGGCGCTGCGAGAGGCATCGGACTTGCCACTGCACGCTTGTTGGTCAGTCAGGGAGTGGGCGTAGCACTGGTCGATCGAGATGCTGAAGAGCTTGCCAAGGT
>NZ_JBQFQR010000037.1:0-32867 GCF_056536985.1 Ruegeria sp. CH8
GGGAGATGTGGGGCAGGGGGCTTCATGGGGCCCAGTCTGCGCCGATTTCAAGGCAAAATCAATAATACATGATAAGCGATACTTATCGGGTATGAAAGCGATTTGGGAACGTACAAAATGTAGCGATCAAAATTGTAAAATTTTGAGCACAAAAGGGTGTGGGGCTATACGCTATGAGCCCGTCGGGGATGTGGCGCAAACATTGGATTTTGATTGACGCAAACTCGTACATCGATGCTTGCTACCTTCAAATCAATTTCGAGCTGATTTCAGTATGGCCTCTTTAAAAGGTTGTCGCTTGTCTGACGTCAGCGCCAATGGGGCCGCAACCTAATCCAATTCGGGTGTGATTTCGTTAGGGAGCAAAGCGTGGGGGTCCAAGCTAAAAACGCATTGCTTGGGCTCTTGCTTGTCGCCTTTTCGGATTTGTCTTTGAAATGTGGTAGGAATCGGATAAAAATCTGGCATAGTTTAACTAGAAAGCCCTATAACTTGGGCGGCAGTGTTTGAGGCCAAAGTTGTGTGGCCTTTGAGGTGAGAGTGGGCAGGCTGCAATTTGTGCGGTGATGTTAATGCCGGAGTACGATTGATTATGACGAGTTACGTTAAGGGGGTGAGTGCGGCTGATGGAGTGGTTCCACTTCAAATCCAATCTCAGCAAAAGACCTTTTATTCATTGGGGGGGAAACGGGTAGCCGACATTCTATTTGTTGTTCTATCCGCACCGATCTCATTATTCCTGATTGCGATCATGGCCTTTCTGGTTATGCGCGACGGAGGAAACCCGTTTTTTATCCAGGAACGGGTTGGACGGAACGGCAAGACTTTCCGCATGTTCAAAATTCGCACCATGGTGCTGAATGCCGACAAGCGGCTGGCGGCTTATCTTGCTGAAAATCCAAAGGCCCACACCGAGTGGGCGCGCGACCAAAAGCTTAAAGATGATCCGCGCATCACGCGTATTGGTAAACTGTTGCGCCGCACGTCACTGGATGAACTGCCTCAGCTTTGGAACGTTTTGCGGGGAGATATGTCCATTGTCGGGCCGCGTCCAATGATGACGGAACAGCAGGCGTTGTATCCGGGCCAGGCCTATTTCAAGCTGCGCCCTGGTATTACCGGCCCATGGCAGGTGTCCGACCGCAACATGACCAGTTTCGCGGCTCGCGCGGATTATGACACCCGCTATCTGGCTGAATTGTCTGCAGGAAAAGATTTGTCCATCCTGATGCGCACGACATCGGTTGTTTTGCGGTGTACGGGGTATTGAGAGCCACAGAACTTTCTTGAACAGAGTGCAAAGAAACCACATCATCTTTTGCAGGATGTTTGGAAAGCAACGATGATAAAACAGATTGTCAGGGGCGTTTCCTTGGGGGCCGCCCTTTTTCTTCTGGCTGCATGCGATTCCGCAGAAGAACGGGCAGAAAAGCACTATCAGGCCGCTCTTGAGCATCTGGAAAATGGTGACGTCGCTCGGGCTACGGTCGAATTTCGCAACGTATTCAAGTTGAACGGTAAGCACAAGGAGGCGCGGCTTGCCTATGCGAAAATGCGCCGTGAAGCCGGTGACGCCCAGGAGGCTTATAGCCAGTATCTGCGGTTGGTTGAACAGTACCCCGACAACCTGGAAGGGCGCCGCGCACTGGCACAGATGGCCACTTTGACCGGAGATTGGGCAGAGGTCGAACGCCACATCAAAGTAGCTGCTGAACAGGCACCACTGGATCCGATTGTACGCGCTGTTCTAACAAGTATTGCCTATCGCGATGCCATCGCCGCAGGTGATGAGCGAGCTATACAGACGGCGGCGGAACGGGGGGCTGCTCTGACAATCGAAGCGCCCGGACTGGTGATTCCGCATTTTGTCGTTGTGAATGAATTTGTCCGACAGGAAAACTGGCCCGCAGCTCTTGAAGCGCTGGATGCGGCCATCTCTGTCTCGCCGGAAACGCGAGGGTTTTATAACCTGCGACTTGGCGTTTTGGGCAAACTCGACAGAGATGACGATATCGGCACTGCGCTTGAGGAAATGGTGCAGCGATTCCCTGAAGACGAAACAATTCAGGCCACCTTGATTGATTGGTACATGTCGCGCAACGATCTGGATGCCACAGAAGCATTTTTACGTCAGCGCATCGGCCCCGCCGAGGAAGATCCCCAAAACCGGATGGCTTTGCTGCGCTTTATAGCTGCGACCCGGGGTCCTGAGGCAACGATTTCCGAAGTCGACAAAATGCTTGCCGAAGATCTGGCCCGTCGGCCACTTTATCAGGCGCTTCGCGCTGGTCAGCTGTTTCAGACCGGTGATCGTGATGGTGCCATTTCCGAACTGCAGACTGTTGTCAGCAGTTCGGAGCCATCCGCAGATCTGAACGATGCCAAAGTGGTACTGGCGCATATGCTGATTGAAACTGGCAACCAGATGGATGCCCGCGCCTATGTCGAAGACGTGTTGACCGGAGATTCCGGCCATGCGGGCGCGGCAAAGATCAAGGCTGCCTGGCTGATCGAAGAAGACCGCACGGGAGAGGCTATTGTCCTGTTGCGCGGAACGCTCCGTGACAACCCCCGGGATCCCGGGTTGATGACCTCGCTGGCCCGTGCGCATGAACGTGACGGAAACCGAGACCTGATGGCTGATATGCTGTCGCTGGCCGTAGAGGCATCAGGACGTGCGCCGACAGAAGCATTGCGCTATGCGGAGTTTCTGGAAGGCGAAGGCCAATACGATCACGCCGCAAGCGTGCTGATTGAGGCGCTTGATCGACAGCCGAACCATGTTCAACTGCTGGTGCGCCTCGGACAAGCTCAGATTCATCAGCGAAATTGGAGGCAGGCACAAGCCACCATCGACAGGCTGCAGGCTCTGGGCACCACCGCTCAACCGCAGGCCCGAATTCTCACCGCCAATCTGATTGCCGCTCAGGGCCAGGAAAATGCTCTGTTGGCCTATCTCGAAGATTTGGCGGCCGGGAACAACAATGCGGGCTATGTGGCTGAAATCGGAACTGTGCGCGCCCACGTACGCAATGGCGACCTGAACGCCGCGCTGACATATCTCGAGCAGGCGTTGGAGGTTTCGCCAACCGATTTTCTGCTGCGCTTCCTTCAAGCCTCGATCCTTGCCGGTATGGGAGAACCGGATCAGGCCGTCGCAACCTATCGCACACTTCTTGAGGAACGTCCGCAGAGCGAGCGAACCTGGATGGCGCTTTATGCCTTGCTTGCCAGAACCGACCCGACACAGGCAAACGAGGTCCTGGGCCGCGCACTTTCCGCTTTGCCGGATAGTGCGAATCTGAAATGGCTGCAGGCCGGCGCACTTGAGGCACAAGGCGATATTGAAGGCGCGATTGGCGTTTATGAGGCTCTATACAAGGTCGATAGCAACTCGGTAATCGTCGCCAATAACCTCGCCAGCCTATTGGTTACGGGCCGGGACGATGCAGAAAGCCTTGATCAGGCCTATCGTATTGCACGCCGCCTGCGTGACAGCCCGGTACCCCAATTCAGCGATACCTATGGTTGGATTGCCTATCGCAGAGGGGATTATGACGCGGCATTGAAACACCTCGAATTTGCGGCACAACAGCTGCCCAAGGAACCCTTGGTGCTGTATCATCTGGGTGTCACCTATGCCGCGCTTGACCGCAACACAGAGGCACGCGCCACATTGGAAAAGGTTGCCGAACTGGAGATGCCCGCGGGTCTGGCGCAAAAAGTACAAGATGCAATCACTGATCTACCCACACCAGTCGAAAACGGTAACTGATTCTGATTGCGGCACAATTTCACCACAGCACTATTCCATCACTTCTCAGGTGGCTTACATGGACTCACCTTCCACGCTAGGCTCAACAAGAAATTCAAATTTTCGAGGGCTTAAAAGATGCTAAGAACACTAATCGGTCTTCTCGGCCTGATCCTTTACGCGACCGTTGTTCAGGCGCAGAGCGGATACCGGGTCGCGCCCGGCGACACGCTGCAGGTTGAAGTTCTGGAGGACCCCAGCCTCAACCGAAGAGTGCTGGTTCTGCCCGACGGGACTTTCAGCTTTCCATTTGTTGGGACGATTCAGGCGGGCGGTCGGTCAGTGGGCTCGATCCGCGATGTGCTGACCTCGGGGCTTTCGCCACAATTTGCGGCCGAGCCTAACGTCTATGTTGCTGTGGCGGCGACCGCACTGCCCGAACTTCTGGGACCAGAGGTCGATCCCGATACCGACGAAATCTATGTCATGGGCGAGGTCAACGCTCCCGGATTGCTTGAGGCAAAGCCGGGTACGACGCTACTACAGGCCCTGGCGCAGGCGGGAGGGCTAACCAGATTCGCAGCCGGCAAACGCATAGAATTGCGCCGACGCGAACAGGTCCTCTACTATGACTATTTTCGCACCGGGAAAAAACCAAGCGTTGGTGGTAGCACTGTTCTGGTTCCGGGGGACGTCGTCGTCGTCCCGCAACGGCGCCTGTTCGAGTAGAATTTGGATATACAAAATGAGCGCAGGGGCATTCTTCTGCGCTAATACTTCAACAACCCAGCCAGGTAGGCCCCATACCCGTTCTTCGAAAACCGCTCGGCCTGAGCCGCCAGTTCATCGCGGCTGATCCAGCCCTGCTGGAAAGCAACCTCTTCGGGGCAATCGGTCTGCAGCCCTTGTCGTTCTTCCAGGGTGCGTACAAAATTGCCCGTATCCAGCAGCGAGGCATGGGTGCCAGTGTCCAGCCAGGCATAGCCCCGCACCATGGTTTCCACCTGCAACGCACCCTCTTCCAGATGGGATTGCAGCAGATCGGTGCTCTCCAGCTCGCCACGCGGGGACGGCTTGACCGCCCGCGCCCGTTCAGACGTCGAGGCATCCAGAAAATAGAGCCCCGTGACCGCATATTTCGAAGGCGGCACCTTTGATTTTTCAATGATCTCACGCGCCCGACCCGCGTCGTCGAACGCCACCACGCCATAACGTTCGGGATCGGCCACGTGATAGCCGAACACCGTTCCCCCCACCGCTTTGGCGTCTGCGGCAGCCATCAGCTTTGGCAGGCCATGACCGAAAAAGATGTTGTCCCCCAAAATCATCGCCGATGGCGCACCCGCCAGGAATTCCTCGGCCAGAATATAGGCCTGCGCCAGACCCTCGGGGCTGGGCTGCACCTGATAGCTGAACGTCACGCCCCATTGCGACCCGTCCCCCAGTGTGCGCTGAAACTGCTCCTGATCCTGCGGGGTGGTAATGATGCAAATCTCTCGGATACCGGCCAGCATCAGCACGTTGATCGGATAATAGATCAGCGGCTTGTCATAGATCGGCAGCAATTGCTTCGACAGTCCTATGGTGATCGGGTAAAGGCGCGTGCCAGAATGATCCCCTTGCGCTGTGTCATCAAATTTCTCCCAATTCCTTCAGAATATCCGTCAGCCCCAGCCGCCAATCCGGGCGGGTAATGCCGAAAACAGTCTCTAACGTGGAACAATCCAACCGGGAATTCAGCGGTCGCCTTGCCGGAGTCGGATAGTCCGTGCTTGGAATATCCACTACCTCGCAATCGATAGCCGACTGCGCAAAGATTTCGCGCGCGGAACCGGCCAACTGACATCCGGGGTGCCCGAGAAATGATAGGTCCCTGATTTACCCGGGGTCATCGACAAGCTGCCCGGCAATCTCCATCCAGGCAGCCGCGATGGCGCGCGCAGGTGTAGGGTCACCGATCTGATCCGCCACAATCGTCAGCCGGTCCCGCTCTTTCCCCAAGCGCAGCATGGTCTTGACGAAATTCGTACCAAGCGCCGAGACCACCCACGAGGTGCGCAGGATCGCATGATACCACCCTGCCCCGATCACCGCCTGCGGTTTGCGTGCATGAATGGTTATGGCACAGGTCTCAGGCTTCGACAAATCCGCCTCAACCCGATCCAGACAGACAACATCCGGGTATGCCGCCAGTTCCTGCGCGACCTGACCGGTCTGACCTAAAACAAGGATCACTCACTTACCCCCAACCGCTCACCCACGCCCTGCCGATCCTGCAGGGCGCGCCACCCGCTTTCGTTATCCAGCTACCATTGCACCGTCTTTTCCAACCCTTCCTCCAACGTAACCGAGGGGCGCCAGCCCAGTTCTGAGCGGATGCGGGTTGGGTCGATCGCATAACGCAGATCATGGCCGGGGCGGTCGGTGACAAAGGTAATTTTCTCGGAATAGGGTCTGTTTTGTGGGCGCTTTGCATCCAGGATCGTGCAGATCATGCGAACCAGATCGATATTGCGGGCCTCATTCTCACCGCCGATATTGTAAGACCGCCCCACCCTGCCTTTTTGCAGCACGGTCAGCAGCGCGTCGGCGTGATCCTCGACATAAAGCCAGTCGCGCACATTCACGCCCTTGCCGTATGCCGGGATCGGCTGGCCCGCCAAAGCGTTCAGGATCACCACCGGGATTAGCTTTTCAGTGAAGTGCAACGGTCCGTAATTGTCCGAGCAATTCGACAGCACGACCGGCAGCCCGTAGGTCTCGTGCTAGGCGCGGACCAGATGGTCGCTGGCCGCTTTTGACACGGAATAGGGCGTGTCTTCGGTGAACATGCCGGTTTCGCCCAGCGAGCCAAAGACCTCATCGGTCGAGATATGGTGAAAGCGGAACCCTTCGGGCTGGCCTTGCGCCTGCCAATGCGCGCGCGGCCTCAAGCAGGGTGTAGGTGCCGGTGATGTTGGTCTCGATAAAAGTTCCCGGCCCGTCGATCGAACGATCCACATGGGACTCTGCGGCCAGATGCATCACGGCGTCCGGACTATGGTCAGCAAAGATCTGATCCATTGCCGCGCGGTCACGAACATCAGCCTCTACAAAGGCATAATTGGGCGAATTGCCCACGCTCGCCACATTGTCGAGACAGGCGGCATAAGTCAGCGCATCCAGATTGATCACCTGATGCCCTGCGGCAATGGCCTGCCGGACCACGGCCGATCCGATGAACCCGGCCCCGCCGGTCACAAGGATTTTCACACCGCACCCTCCCATACAAAAGGGCTGTCGAAATCGGCCAGCGCCGGGGCGGTGGCGTCTTTTTCAGACAGGATCGCCTGTCAACCCCCAGTCGATGCCACAACTATCCCAGCGTACCGCGCCATCGCAATCGGGCGCATAGTAGTCGGTGCATTTGTAGCAAATATCCGTGTCAGGCCCGCGCGTGACAAAGCCATGCAGGAACCCTTTGGGTACCAGAATCTGGCGACCGTTTTCAGATGAGAGCTCAACTGCAACCCATTGCCCATAGGTGGGCGACCCCTTGCGGATATCTACCGCCACATCAAAAAACCGCCCCCGTCCGCAGCGCACCAGCTTGTCCTGCGCATGGGGTGGTGCTTGGAAATGGAGGCCGCGGATCGTGCCCACGGCTACAGAAAACGAATGATTGTCCTGCACAAAATCCAGATTGATCCCATGTTTCGACAGCACATTGCGGTTTCAGCTTTCGCTGAAAAAGCCTCGCTCATCGCCAAAGCGCTTCGGGCTAAGGATGTGAACACCTAGAAGGTGTGTGTTTTCTATTTGCATGAAACCACCCTTCGCCTTGCACGCAACCAAAAAACACCGGGGCAAATTGGGTCAAACTGGTTTTGACTGTCGTAGTAAAAAGATTGCAAATGTTTATCCATACCCACTGCGTGATCAGTTCCTCTCGGCTTCACGAACCGTTAACAACCCGTAAAGCGTCTTTTTAAAATCAACATTCGATAGTCTCAGGTTTATTCAAAATTCGAATTGAGATCACTTAAAATAAAGCCACTTTCCGATAAAACGGCCAAACAGCCTGATAATGCTCCAGACCTCCACCCGGCAAAAGCCAGCGTTGCCAAACCTCGTGAACAATGGGAAGGCCTGATAGCCATTGTGGCTTTGACGTTACGTCTGAGAAGACCGGGGAATGGCTCAGCCGCTTCTTGCATGATTTCCATGCGCAACAGCGTTAATGAATATACAGGCAGAGCAGGTGGAAGATTGAAATGAGGGTGAATAGCAGGGTAATCGGTTGCTTTGCAGCGGCTTGTACAATTAATGCAGCACCGCGGCCCGCAACGCCACAGGAAGCCGCGGCCACCGGTTTCAATCAAAGCTTCGGTATTTCCTCGTCGCTGCGAGTGAATGATAATTTCGGGCTGGACGAACCGTCTCTGGGCACCACCACGTTGTGGGACAATACCGTAACCTACGACCTGTTGAAGGAAACCCCCCTGGACCAGCTGTCGCTGGGGCTAAGTGGTATTTTTCGATTTTCTGATGTGCCTCTACAGTCCAGCGAGTTCGAGTTCGACTCACCATCTGCTCTGTTCAATTATGGCCGTACCGGGGCAAATAGCCTTCTCGATCTTAATCTGAGCTACAGTGAGATTGACTTGAATTTTGAAGATCCGTTGCGCCGTATCAATGAAGATTTTGATGGCCCTGATGATGAACTCATTCTGGACGACGGGACCCGTAAAGCGTCCCGTGCGGGATTTGGGTTTGAAACTGGTGTGAATGACCCCTTGGGCGTTGGCCTGTCCTCAAATTATTCCCGGGTAGATTACGAAGATACTTCCGATCCTGACCTGTTTGACCGCGAGACAATATTTAATGAGGTATTCGGGCGGTTTACCTTCTCACCTGTTCTGGAAGGTCGCTTGGCCTTTGCTCGGGAAGACTATGAAGCGGAGGATGCGGAAGGCACGGATCGAACTAGCAAGTTTACGGACTTCTCACTATCTTACGATGTAAATCCGGTGACCTTGCTTGAAGCTACAATCGGTTACGCTGACATCGATGAAACTCAGGAGTTTGGGTTGAATACTCGAGAGCGTGGAGTGATCGGAAACCTAGGATTGGTTCGTGAACTGCCCAATGGCAACGCCGGAGTCGAATTGGGGTCAGGTTTGACCATAAACGGGCGCCGCAACACAATTCTGTTCGAGCGCGCCCTTGAATTGCCGCTGGGCGAGCTTGAGGCGGGCTTGGGGCTTACCCGCGGACCATTGGGTGAGACCAATCCAATCGGTAACTTACTATATGTTCACGAACGACCACGTACCAAGCTTACAGTTGGATTCAATCGTAGTTTTCTCACCAATGACCGTAGCGAAGAAACTCGCCGCACCCGCGCTTTCTTGGGCTATGACGTCACGATCAATCCGCTGTCATCCATGACCTTCAATCTTGAGTATGCCAGCGTATCTTCGATTGGAGACGGTAGCGCGGAAGATAACAAAGTCGGGGCATTTCGCACCGCCTATGTACGCGATCTGACCGCCGATTGGGATTTCTCAGTCGGCTACGAATACATAAATTACGAATCCGAAAGCAACCCACGCGCAGATTCCAACGAGGTATTTGTTACACTTTCGCGAAGCTTCACGACCCGTTGATCGCCCGGCATTACTGGATTCCTGTCAACTCAACTTTATGATACGCTTCTAAAAGTCCGAAGCGTTTCCCAGTGTCTTTTTATAGTTAGAAAACGGCAAGATTTTATGGCTGATGTACATGAGTTCCGCGCGGTTTTTCGCGACCTTCCCTCCATAAACCCGGCGGGTCTGGCATGGTTCTTACTGCTTTTGGCCGGATCTGTTCCGATCTTTTGGATTGGTCTTGTGTCGCTGGGGCAAGCCTGGACGACACCGGAATACAGTCATGGCCCTCTGATCCCGGTCATCTCGTTATATCTTTTCCTGCGCGAGATGCGTCGGATGCCGCCGCCCGATCCGCATGTGACCGACCGCTGGCCTGGTATCATCGTTGTCCTTCTGGCACTGGTGCTGGCCGTCTTCGGGAACCTGACCCGCATCCCTGACATTGTCACTTACGCGATGATCATCTGGGTAGGTGGCGTGGTTCTGACCATCTTTGGTTGGAAACGCGGGTGGCATCATCAGCTGCCGGTGGTCCATCTGGTGTTCATGCTGCCCTTGCCGCAGTTCCTGTATTGGAAGCTGACGATCTTTCTGCAGTGGGTATCCTCGGCGATCGGTGTCTGGCTGGTCGATCTGGCGGGTGTAACTGTCTTTCTTGAAGGCAACGTGATCGATCTGGGCGTTTATAAGTTACAGGTGGCCGAAGCCTGTTCCGGGTTGCGCTATCTGTTCCCGATCCTCAGCTTTTCCTACCTCTTCGCCCTGCTCTATCGCGGGCCGATCTGGCACAAACTGGTGCTGCTGCTGACTGCCGTACCCCTGACCATCTTGATGAACTCAGTGCGGATCGGAATTATCGGCATTCTTGTGGACAGCTACGGCATCGAAGCCGCCGAAGGGTTTCTGCACTTCTTCGAGGGTTGGGTCGTCTTTTTGATCTGTATCGCAATCCTGTTCGCAATCGCCGTCGCGCTGCAGCGGCTGGGACCGGACCCGAAACCGCTCTCCGAGGCGATTGATCTTGATACACACGGGTTTGGCCGGATTGCTGTGCAGATTCTGGCGATCCGCCCCTCCCCTGCCCTGGCCTCGGCAGCCCTGCTGACACTGGCTGTATCGGCTGCCTGGGCCCTGCAGCCGGAACCTGACGCCCAGCCGATCGAGCGCGACCCGTTCTCTCTGTTTCCACGCCAGCTTGGCGAATGGTCCGGGTCAACTGCACAGTTGGATTCCGAAGTAGAGCATGTGTTGGGCGCCACCGACTATCTCAACGCCACCTATGCCCGCCCTGGCGAGTCCAGCTATATCAACATGTTCGTCGCTTTCTATGATAAGCAAACCGAAGGTTCGGGTATTCATTCCCCCGAAGTGTGCCTGCCTGTTGGCGGTTGGGAAATTTTCAGCCTAGAGACCTATGAGGTGACACCGGGCGTGGACGAATATGGCACCTTCGCAGTGAACCGCGCGGTCATTCAGAAAGGGTTGCATCAGCAACTGGTCTATTACTGGTTCGAGCAGCGTGGCAAGCGTCAGACCAATGACTTTCAGGCCAAGATGGGGGTTGTCATGGACAGCATCACAATGGGCCGCACTGACGGTGCACTGGTCCGCTACGCCACGCCGATCGCGCCGAACGAGAGCGAAGCCGATGCAGATGCCCGGTTGATTGAATTTATGGGCCAAAGCATGAGCCGACTGCCGCGTTTTGTGCCGCTATAGAGACAGCGGAAAAGCTTCAGTCACGCTACAGAAGGGACCTCGGCCAATTGAAAAACCCGATCATAAGCCGCCAACAACTGCGGCACGGAATGCTCCCAGCTAAGCGCGTTTAGAACTCTGGCCCGGCCCTTACTACCCATCTCCTGACCCTCATCTGGATGATTTATCAACCAGGCGATCTGGGCGGCAAAATCTATAGGGTCGTTGGCTTTAGCATAGCGTGACATCTCACCGGCCGAGGCGCGCCCTTCTTTCAGATCGAACTGGACCAGCGGTTTTTCGAGCGTCATATATTCCATGACCTTGTTCATGGTCGAGATGTCGTTCATCGCGTTCTTTGGGTCTGGGCTAACGCCGATATCGATGCTGTTGAGTACCCGCAGCAAATCATCGCCATATAGCGCGCCGGTAAACGTGAAATACGCATCCAGCCCTCGGCTGGCCACATCCCGCTGTACCTCGGGCAGATGCGGGCCGAAACCGACAATCATGAAGTGAACGTCTTGATAGTGCATTTTGCGGATCAAGTAATCAGCGGCGGCAACTAAGAGATCCATACCTTCCTGCTGCCCGATCACTCCGACATAACCCATCAGTGTCTTGGCCTTGGTGCTAATCTCGGGATCGCCAGGTCCGGGTTGAAATTTCTCGATCTTTGGGGCCGAGCGCACCACAAACACATCTTCGGGTTTCATGCCTCCTCGTGTTATCGCAATTTCCCGGAAACTCTCGTTGGTTGCGACAGATACGTCCGCTGCGCGGAAAGTCTGACGTTCAAGGAACAACATTGCTTGGTATAGGGGGCCTTTCTTGTTGAATTTGGCTTCAAACAGTTCCGGGCACACATCGTGGTGGTCGAATAAATATCGGACTCCGTGCCGCCGATATCGCCATGCCAAAAGAAAAATCAGATCTGGGGGGTTGCATCCTTGGATTACGTCAAACCCTCGTTCATTCCAGACCTTTTTGGCCAAGCGAAACATATGCCATAGTGCACCACCCCATTCACGTGCATATGCGACGGCCCCTGTGTGTGCTTCGGGCGGCTCTGGGTATCGGTAGATGTGAACGCCTTCAAGTTCTTCGTACTCCTTGTCCCAGCCGCGACCCGTTGGGCAGATGATACTGACCTGATAGCCGTGGGCTACCAAAGTTGTCGCTTCAAGCCAGACACGTCGATCCAGAGGAACAGGAAGATTTTCGACGGCAATCAGCACTTTGCGAGGCGATACCGTGGCAGGCCCGGGTTTATTCATTTCTGTATCTTTCATATCGCCTGCCAAACATTCCTTGCATGTACTTCCGGCAATGACCAGCTTGCTTTCCGCATGCGGCTCAAAGGGAGTTACGGGTTAACTTCTGTATGGAAGAAATGGGGGCTCATACACAAAACGCCATTGGATGAATGCGCCACTGGGCTCAAAGACACTAAAATCACTATCTAAACGCCTCGTTCAAATGTCCTAAGTTTATCAAACCGCAACCAGACTGGTATGTCCACTTGCTTCAATAGAGCTTTTTTCACAAGTATGACTATCATACGCACGAATCTAAATACCTCCGAGTGGGAGGTAAGTGGCTTAAAGAAGGCTAATTAAAACAAAACGGGATCATATCACTTGCACGCATTGCGCGTGGCGTTGAAAATCACCCGCTGGGTTATGTGTGAACACCCAATATCTTCATGTGGCTTCAGGCGGAGGCATTAATTGGCCAGAGCATGCGCCGACTGCCGCGTTTTGTCCCAATGTAGGGGATCGTTTGGCACATAGTTGTTGTATGGAGGCGATTGGTTGCGCCCAAATCTGGAACAGCCCG
Organism: Ruegeria sp. CH8; assembly: GCF_056536985.1. Taxonomy (NCBI): domain Bacteria; kingdom Pseudomonadati; phylum Pseudomonadota; class Alphaproteobacteria; order Rhodobacterales; family Roseobacteraceae; genus Ruegeria; species Ruegeria sp. CH8. Next base: position 12,925 of record NZ_JBQFQR010000037.1, read on the forward strand.
CCCGGCAAAGTTGTAATCTGAAGAGAGAAGAATCGCAGGGCCTCAGGGGCGATTGTCAAAGGTAGAAAAGCTTCCCTTTCGGTTGTTTCCAGCAAATTACATGCCCCTTAAGGGGTGAATTTGGGTGCATATCTATGCCTAAACAAACGACATTTTGTCAAAAATTTGTCGGAATCATCAAGATCCTTCCAACACACTGAAAAAAAAGGTATATTAAGAGTCAATACTTTTGCATGACTGTATGGCAATTTCTTGCCGGTAACAATTTTAATGGTGCTGTGAGACGTTTGAGATGAAACTGAGAAAACTTATAGCGGCTGCGGCTATTGTCACACTGGCTTTAAGTGGGGCGGCATCTGCTCTTACGGTTAAAATGAAAGGGCCGGCTGCGGGTTCCTATGAATATTTGGGGGTTCAAGCGGATGGAGTCGCCAGTTACCGTAGCGTTGCTGCAGGCGCGTTTGCCCTGAAAGACAGAACACGTGCACCAAATAACGTGTTTGGGAAATTTCTCGCATTTTGTTTGGATCTGACGTCACATGCCCCCTTAGGGCGGCGCAATTACTACATCGTGACCAATACTCCGTTTAGCAATCTCAACTTGACTTCAAGCGGCGCAATAAACCGCATCCAATCCCTGTTTGATGCCGTATACACGCCCGGACTTGCGACTGAAAATACGAAGACATCGGGCGCATTTCAGGTTGCGCTTTGGAATACTATTTATGATACCGACAACAGTGTCGGTACAGGCTCTTTCACCGCGTGGGGCAATTCAGGTGTGACGGATCTGGTAAACCAGTATCTGGCAGAGGCAAGTGCTTATACCGGCGACAAAAAATGGGACCTGAGCTTCCTGGAAAATACGAACTACCGCCACCGTCAGAATTTGGTTACAGCATCACCGGTTCCAATTCCTGCGGCGGGATTGATGTTGCTGGGGGCATTGGGAGGGTTGACCCTTCTGCGCCGACGCCGCCAGACGGCCTGAGTTCAGGGACAGTTCGCCTTATTAAAGGTCGCCAATGACGCGACCCTTTTGGGTCAGGGCATCAGTCTTGCATCTCACCCCTGATCACAATTCCGCTCAACACATCAACGTAACTATTTTTTAATAGACGTTCTCCAAGTTTGCTCTACTTTAAAGTGAATGCTGACTTCGGAGCTAGGTAGTGCCACTATGGGGATTCTCGTACTAGCCGTAGTAATGGGTAGTATCAGTGCCGCAGTGACGCTGTTTTTGGGTTGCGGGCTGGTGGCCACTCTAACTGTATATGTCGTGGTAGGACTAGCCAGTATCCCAGCATTTATCTTGTTTTCAGAAGTTGTATGCGCTGTTCGCAAACGCAGGCCGCAGCGTGAGCAGGGCAACCTCTCCACATGATAAAGCCCCTAAAGTGAAACGACGTTTCCCATTTCGTATTCAGTTCCCGCCTTTGGCGATACTTAGAAATGAGGTTCTTACTTCCAACTGACGATCACATCAACGCTATGTCGTTGTACCCACTACGGGAGCAAAATTATTAGTCAATCATCGCTGTAACCATGCAACCAAACTTTACGATTCCACCAAATCTGCTGCCACGTGTTAGCATTGTCACGCGCGTCGTCTGTTCTTTTTAACCATGCCGTCAGGTTATACGCGGCCAGACGTATAAGGACCAGCAGTCGAAAGATCTGGCGGCAAGCCCATACCCGTATTGCGCCCCAGTGTTTTTCCGCAAGTGTAATTTTGGCACGGATCAACCGTTCCATCTTGGCAGCGCGAACGGTATCTGAAAGTCCGCCATAGTGAACGATTTCTGCCTCGGGAGTAACCATCGGGTATGCGCCAAGATCACGGCGTGCACGTAGGCAAAGGTCGGCCTCTTCTGCGTACATAAAAAATGCCCTGTCAAACCCTCCCAATATCTCCCAGTCCCGGCGTGCGATTAGCAGGAAACATCCGGTGACTATATCCACCTGCCGTACGCTGTCGCGCTTCCAGCCGCCATAGGCTTCGGAATTGAAGATGGGGCTGTCGGGCGCCATTCGTAAGAGCCCCGTGGCCCAGCAAAACTGGCTCCAAAGCGACATCTCTCGCCAACAAGAGGTAGGGTTGAGCGAATGATCCCCAAACAGCGTTCGCCCCCCCCAGATACGAGCCTCGGGTGTCGCCTGTGCAAAGGCCATCAACCGATCGATTGCGCCGTTCAACACGACCGTATCCGGATTGAGGAGTAACAAATACCCGCCGCGTGCTTCCTTTGCTGCCAGATTATTAGCGCGGGCAAATCCCAGATTATCTTTTCGGGCCATCAGGAAGACATCGGGAAACTCGGTGCCGATCGCCTCGGCCGAACCATCCGGCGAGTTGTTGTCGACAACAATCAATTCAAATTCGGTCTTTTGCGTTTCAGCGTAGACTGAACGCAGGCAATCAAGCGTGACGTCGCGTGTGTTGTAGCTGACGACGATGATAGAAAGGAGGGGGTGGGTGTGCATTGAGAAAACCATTATTGAAGAATTGCTGACAGTTCCGTTTACGCTTCGGTTCTTCAGGGCAGTTCTGGGACCCGAAAATCTGCCGGCTGAAAATGGGGGGGTGTACAAACTTCGCCGTCAAACTGTAGGATGTCATACTCCCAAAGGTTGAATGTGTTCTACGGGTGTGCCGATTATCCCACAAGGTCTTCTCGCCAGCGCTGTCGGCCCCGGCTTGTTTGTAGTCAGAGCTGGCGTTGCCTAGATCTACCGACGCGACGCAATATGTTCGCGATGGCAACCTTACGTTCGAGACCAAGAAGCATCGCCGCTATGCGGTGTGCGGGTGTGCCAACATGCCCACGCCAGCCATGTGACTTGAGCACAGTATCAATTTCAGAAGCAAGCCCGACATGTCCGTCACGCAAGCACTCGACCCGAATAAGATAGAGCTCTCTGAGAAAATAAGGGGTAACATCTGCGAAACGCTCCATACTTGGTGAAACTACGCGTTGAAGAAGGCGGGTAGATGCTTGGAATCGGCTTCGCTGTACGCGTTCCGAAAGTTGCCGGGAAATAGATTTCTCATTCAGCTGTGAATAGATAGCCGCACCGGTTTCGCTCTTTTCAATACGTGGCAGTTCGAACATGGCGCGCAGCGCGAAATCCAAATCCTGCGCGCGCCAAAGGCTTTCGTCCCAGCCGCCAATGGTCCGAACTATTTCCGCTTTCCATAAAAGCGCTGATGGGTTGATATAGTTGCCGGTCATCCAACCCATTAAAAAATCCTCGGGAGGAATTTGGCCCGAATAAAGAAAGCGTTGCTCCCTTCGAGGTAGCTGCCCTTCAAGTCCCGGATACTCTAGATGCATATTACCAAGCACCAAATCGGCATCGGTACGCGCTGCGACATCGGCCATTCCAGCAACCAATTCACCTTCAAAATAGTCGTCGGCATCAAGAAATATCACATGACTCGCGCCAGCTTCAGTGGCTATTGCAAAACCTTTGTTCCGGGCATGGCACGCACCATGGTTAGACCCGCTTTCAATATGGATGACCCCACCAAATTCACGCAGGCACTCAAGCGTGTCGTCACTCGAGCCATCATCAACCGCAACCACAGTTATAGGCCGATGGGCTTGTGACAATACGCTCTCTATGGTCCTCGAAATCCAAGGTCCTGCATTGTAGCAGGGTATAACGACAGCTACGTGCGGGGGAGTTCTTTGATCATTAGCCATTGTGAATACGCTTTCAGATGACTGTCCTCGTATTCGTTATCAATGCTCTCCTAGATTTCGGCAAGCGTTGTGGAGCTCCCATATAGCGCCCCAGTACACTTATTGATCATGTTCTTGGTTGCCGACCCGCCATCAAAGTAGAGCATCTCAGTTGAGGAATGTGCAAGTTGCAATACGGGCAGTTTCCAATTTATCACGTACAAATCATAGCTCAATTTGCCATACGCAATATATTTGAACAGATATCTGTTTAAGTAAGTTTACGCTGCAAGCGATACTGGACGCGGACTTCCTTGCCTTCGATATTTTCAACAGTGGCTATTATAGTCACGGTCACAGCACCACCGAAATCATCAACGATAAAATCTTTTCATGGGGTTTTGTTTCCAGAATCGATCAAACCTAAATGGTCAGCGTGGCGCCTGATCAACTAATGACTAAAGTTGCACTCGGGGATATCTGAACTTATTGGCGATAGCGCGGGTGAGCGGATTAGCGTTCTGAATAAAGTCTATTTCTGTCACGGGTCAGCGACGGCTTCCTTTTTGTGGACAACGTATTGATCTGAAGCGTGCGGCAATGCGGAGACATTAATTGGAAGAGTTATCACATAATGCTTGAATTCTGGTTGCGCCTTTGTATTCAGATTGTACGATTTTGATTGAATTTCACCCTTGCTGTCGCTTTCAGTTACATGACGGAAACCCGGAAAATTGCATAGCGATAACCTTTGCCGGGGTGAGTGTTTTTGTTGAAGGTCGCTGAGTTCGACGGTGCCGGGTACGCGTTGTCGTTTGGGCCAGAGGCTGATTTAGGAGGTTGGCAAGTTGCGCATTCTGGTTACCGGGCATAACGGGTATATTGGCGGGGTTCTGATCCCTTTTCTGCAGGAGCGCGGGCATCATGTGGCCGGGCTCGACAGTTACTATTTCGAACATTGCGACATGTCCGGGATGCCCGAAGCGGACGCCGTAATCCGCAAGGATATCCGTGATGTGGGGCCTGCCGACATGGAAGGTTTCGACGCGGTGATCCATCTTGCCGGTTTGTCGAACGATCCGATGGGAAATCTCAATCCGCAATGCACCTATGACATCAACGCGGATGCAACGCTGACCCTTGGCCGCGCGGCAAAGGCGGCTGGGGTGGAACGGTTCGCATTCTCGTCGTCCTGCTCGATTTACGGGGCTGCCAGTCCCGAGGATGTGCTGGACGAAAGCGCCGAATTCAATCCGGTTACGCCCTATGGTGAGTCCAAGGTCCGCAGCGAGGCGATCCTGTCCGATCTGGCGGATGACAGTTTCTCGCCGGTCTTCCTGCGCAATGCCACCGCTTATGGTGCCTCACCCAAACTGCGCGCGGACCTGATGGTCAACAGCCTGGTCGGTTACGCATTCCTGCAAGGCGAGGTTCTGATCAAAAGCGACGGTACACCCTGGCGACCATTGGTTCATATCGAGGATATCAGCCGTGCCTTCCTTGCCACGCTGGAGGCCCCGCGCGACCTGATCCACAACACCGCTTGGAATGTTGGACGCTCCAGCGAAAACTACCAGGTGCGCGACGTTGCAGAGCATGTCGAGCAACTGGTTCCGGGCAGCCGCATTGCTTATGAACCGGGCGGCGGACCCGACAAGCGCTGCTACCGGGTGGACTTCTCGAAGATCGAAACCGGGCTGCCGGGCTATGACCCGCAATGGACGGTCCCGATGGGTATTGAGGAACTGCACAAGGCCTATGTGAACAACGGGCTGGAGCTGGCGGATTTCGAGGGCTCGCGTTTCACTCGCCTGAAAACACTTCAGGACCATATGGAGAGCGGCGCGCTTGATGCCGAGCTATTCTGGACGGAACGCCGCGCTGCTGCGGGGTGATCCGTGACACCTGCAGATATCACCACGAGCGGTGAAGCGCCGGGCACAGCCTGTCCGTCCTGCGGCCAGTCCGGGAATATACGGCCTCTCTATGATCTGACCGACATTCCGGTGCAGAGCACGTTGCTGTTGCCGGACCGTGTCACTGCGCTCGGGTTTCCGACCGGTGACATGGCGCTGTGCTGGTGCCCCGAATGCGGGTTGGCTTTCAACGCCCGGTTTGATCTGGCGCGGGTCGATTACGGCACTGGGTATGAAGACGCACAGGGCGGCTCGCCCACATTCAATGCGTTTGTCTCGGATCTGGCGCAGGGCTGGATCGAGCGATTCGGCCTTGGCGGCGGGCATCTGATCGAGGTTGGATGCGGCAAGGGTGATTTCCTGCGCCTGATCTGCGTCCAAGGCAGCTGTAGCGGTACCGGCTATGACCCGGCCTATGTACCGGGCCGCAGTTCGGAACCGGGCGGGCTGACCTTTCACGCTGAGAACTTCACCAAATCCCACGTACCGGTAGACGCGGATTTTCTGATCTGCCGGCACACGCTGGAACATATTGGCGATGTCGCCGGTTTTCTGGCTCTGATGCGGCAGGCCGCCGGGGATGGTAGCCGCCTGCGCTTTGGTTTCGAGGTGCCGGACCTGCGGCGTATCCTGATCGAAGGTGCGTTCTGGGACATCTATTACGAGCATGCCAGCTATTTCACCGCCGGATCTCTGGCGCGGGCCTTCCGGCTGGCGGGGTTTGATGTGCTCGACCTGCGCCGGGTTTATGGTGAGCAATACCTGATCATCGAAGCAGCAGTATCGGATCGCCCGTCACCGCTGCCTGAACTGGCCGACGATTTGGCTGAGACCACAAAACTGGTTGCAGAGTTCCGCGATACCGCGCGGTCGCGCATCGACGGATGGCGGCAGCGTTTTGCCGCCTGGCATGACGCAGGACAGCGCGTGGCGCTTTGGGGGTCCGGTTCGAAGGCGGTGGGTTTTCTGACCACCATCGGTGATCCGGGGATCGTCTCGTGCGTCGTCGATATCAACCCGGCACGGCAGGGGCACTACATGCCCGGCTGCGCCGCCCCCATCGTGGCACCCGAGATTCTGACCGAAAAGCGCCCGGACATCGTGATCGTGATGAACAGTATCTATCGTGACGAAATCGCCGCGCAGATCGCCAGCATGCAACTGTCCCCTGAAATCCTGACAACTGATACCGCCCCGGAAATGGAGCCAACGCAATGACCGCCACACCTTCTGTGCCTGCCTGTCCGGTTTGCGGCGGGAACCATGCCAGGCTTTTCTTTTCACTGTCCGATCAGCCGGTGCTGATCGGCGTGCTATGGCCGGATGCTGACAGCGCCCGCGCCTGCCGCCGGGGGGATATCGATCTGGCCTTCTGCCCCGATTGCGGATTTATCTGGAATGTGTCCTTCGATCCGGACCGGATCGAATACGATCAGCAATACGACAACTCGCTGCATTTTTCGCCGACCTTTCAAAACTATTCGCAGAAACTGGTCGACCGTCTGGTGGACACCTATGGGCTGCATCAGCGCACCGTGGTCGATATCGGCTGTGGCAAAGGCGATTTTCTGGCCATGCTCTGCGAGGCCGGGGGTAATACCGGGTACGGCTTTGACCCATCCTACGAGGGTGAGCGGGTCAACACCTCGGCCGCTGACCGTATCACCTGGTCGAATGACTATTATGGCGAAGAACACGCCCGCCTGCAGGCCGACCTGCTGGCCTCGCGTTTTGTCTATGAGCACATCCCGGCCCCGAATGATTTCCTGCGGATGATCCGGCGATCGATCACCGATCCGGATCGTACAGTGATCTATTTCGAAGTGCCGGACACCGATCTGATCATTCGGCAGGGTTCGGTTTGGGACGTGATTTATGAGCATTGTTCCTATTTTAGTGTCGAATCCTTGACCCGGTCCTTTGCGGTCTGCGGCTTTGACGTGCTGCGCGTGGAAGAGACCTTTGAAAAGCAGTTTCTGACAATCGAAGCACGGGCTGCGGGAACGGATACCGGCAACCCGGGCAGCAACACCGGCAATCTCGGGCAGCTGGCGGCGGATGTCGCTGCATTTGGCGAAACACAGAATGCCAAGATGTCCGATTGGCGCGACCGGCTGGCGCAATGGCATGCCGAAGGTCGCCGGGCTGTGGCCTGGGGGGCAGGTGCCAAAGCGGTTGGTTTCCTCAACATGCTGGGGGACCGTGACACGATCACCCGTGTGGTCGACATCAACCCACACAAACAGGGTAAGCACCTGGCCGGAACCGGCCAGCAGATCATTTCGCCACAGGCGCTGACGGAAGATCCGCCCGATGTTGTCGTGTTGATGAATCCTATCTACCGTAACGAGATAACGGCACAATTGGCGGAGCTTGGGCTTGCGCCGGAACTGATCAATTCCTGATACGAAACGCATTGAAGTAAAAAGAGAGGCCCCGCATGTCAGCTCCTACCGGATCTTTCCCCTGTCGGTTTTGCGGCACACACCTTAAGCATACGCTGGTCGATCTCGGCATGTCGCCCCTGTGCGAAAGCTATGTCGCTGAAGAAAACTATTCGAAGATGGAGCCGTTCTACCCGCTCCATGCCTTCGTTTGCCACGAATGCTATCTCGCCCAGCTCGACGAGTTCGTCCCGGCCGAGGAGATCTTTACCGAGTATGCCTATTTCTCATCCTATGCAGATAGCTGGGTGGAACATGCGCGCCGCTATTGTCACGACATGAAAGACCGTTTCGGACTGGGTTCCGACAGTCAGGTGGTCGAGGTGGCCAGCAATGACGGTTATCTGTTGCAGCATTTCGTGACGCTGGGCATTCCCTGTTACGGGGTGGAGCCCGCAGAAAACGTGGCCCAGGTGGCCATCGACAAGGGTGTTCCGACCGAGGTCGAGTTCTTTGGTGTCGAAACCGCCCAGAAGCTGGCCGCACAAGGGCGGCAGGCCGATCTGATCCTGGGTAAGAACGTGTTGGCGCAGGTGCCCGATCTGAATGACTTCGTGGCCGGGCTGAAGATCATGATGAAGCCCGGTGCGGTGATGACAATCGAGTTTCCGCATCTTCTGGCCACCATGGAAGGCAACCAGTTCGATCAGGTCTATCACGAGCATTACTGCTATTTCTCGCTGATTGCGGCGGAACGGGTCTTTGCCCATCACGGTATCCGGCTGTTCGATATCGAAGAGGTATCCACCCATGGCGGGTCACTGCGCATCATTGGCCGCCACGAGGAAGACGACACCAAACCGGTGACCGACCGGCTTGTTGCCTTCCGCAACCGGGAACTGGCTGCGGGTCTGGACCGGATGGAAACCTATGCCTCTTTCGACGAACAGGTCCGCGAAACCAAACGCAAGGCGCTGGAATATCTGATCGCCGCGGCACGCGCTGGTAAACAGATCGCTGCCTATGGCGCGCCGGGCAAGGGCAACACTTTCCTGAACTATTGCGGGATCAAAACTGACCTCATCTCTTATACGGTCGACCGCAACCCCTATAAACAGGGTCGCTATTTGCCCGGTTCCCGGATTCCGATCCACCATCCGGACAAGATCGCTGAAACCAAACCGGACGTTATCGTCATCCTGCCCTGGAACTTCCGCGACGAGATCGCCGAACAGCTTTCCTATACCGCCGAATGGGGTGCCGAACTGGTGGTTTTTGTCCCCGAAGCCACGGTGCTGACATCACAGGAAACCCGGGCGCGAGCCTGAGCAAAAGGAAAAGGACCAGTTATGAAAGTCGTTTTGTTCTGTGGTGGTCAGGGAACCCGACTGCGGGATTATTCCGATCAGATTCCCAAGCCGCTGGTGCCTGTGGGTGGTCGTCCGATCCTGTGGCACATTATGAAGTACTATGCATCTTACGGGCATAAGGATTTCATCATTTGTCTGGGTTACAAAGGCGAGGCGATTAAGCAGTTCTTCCTGGACTATGACGAGCGGGTGAATAACGACTTCGTCTTCGAGAATGGCGGTGCCAAGATCGACGTTCTGCAAAGCGATATTCAGGACTGGCGCATCACCTTTGTCGACACCGGTCAGAATACCAATATCGGCGGTCGCCTTTTACGCGTGCGCGAGCATCTGGACGGCGAAGAAATGTTTCTGGCCAACTATGCCGACACGCTGACCGATCTTGATCTCGATGCAATGATCCAGGGCTTTTCCGCCACCGATGCGGTCGCCGGTTTCTGTTGTGTAAAACCCCCGTATTCCTTCCATTTGGTGTCTTTCGGCAACGACAGCCGCGTGGCGCAAATCTCGGATGTGAAAGACTCGGGCATGTGGATGAATGGCGGCTATTTTGCCCTGCGCCCCGAGATTTTCGACAATCTGCATGAAGGTGAGGAACTGGTGATCGAAGGCTTCGAACGTCTGGTCGGGCAAAAGCGACTTTATGCGCATCAGCATGAAAGCTTCTGGACCTGTATGGACACGTTCAAGGAAAAGCAGGCGCTGGATGATCGGGTGGCCGCCGGGAATACGCCCTGGCAGGTCTGGAAGGACGACTAAGACGATGCGTGAACTCGGCCTTGGGAAACTCGGCACGGTGCTCTGTCTCGGTGCGCACAGCGACGATATCGAAATCGGTGCGGGCGCAACCATTTTGCGGCTCATCCGCGACAATCCGGATGCCCATATCGTCTGGGTGGTCTGTGCAGCCTCGGGTGTCCGCGGTGAAGAGGCCCGGGCCAGCGCCGAACGCTTTCTGGAAGGTGCGGGATCGTCAGAGATCGTGTTGAAAGACTTCCGTGACGGCCATTTTCCGCATCAATGGGCCGAAGTGAAGGCGTTTCTGGAAACGCTGAAAGTGCACGACCCCGACCTGATCCTGACCCAATACAAGCAGGATCTTCATCAGGATCACCGCATCCTGTCAGAACTGACCTGGAACACGTTCCGCGATCATATGATCCTGGAATATGAGATTCCGAAATGGGATGGTGGCATGGGTTCACCCAACGCCTTCGTCCCCGCCTCTGTTGCGGATACCGACACCAAAATCTCGCTGCTAATGGAGTGTTTCGCCTCTCAGGTGGGTAAGCACTGGTTCGACGACCTGACATTTCGCGGCCTGATGCGGTTGCGCGGTCTGGAGTGCAATGCCCCGGACGCGCTGGCCGAAGCGTTTTATGCCCGGAAGCTTCGATTATGAAAAAGCGGAAAGCGTATTTCTGATCAATATCACAGATACGGTCAGCGCATGTAACAGCCGGTAGCCGTGTGTTGCTATCACAGAAGACAATACACGGCTATCAGAATGATCTGTAAAAAGTAAAGGGCGCCACGGATGTGTTAACTTTACATTCCGTCAGCGCCCTTCGCCTACATTTGCCCCTTAAACCAGGAAGTAGTCATATTCCTGTGGAGCGATGACCTCGTCGAAAATTGCCACGTCCGAGATGGTACCATCCATTCGGTGTTTGAAGCCACTTTCGCCGGCATCGCTGGCCCAACCATTACCGCCGATCTGCAGATATTCGGTGTTTGTTTCCCATGAAGCGTCGAACTCTGCTTCACCAAAGGTATTCCCGTCCAGCGCAGCCAGTACTTCACCATCTCCGAAGCTGAGGAGCAGATCATAATCAGTGTTGGCTTCAATGTCTCCGATACTGAACACCTTAGTGGTCGATTCGTCCTGAAAACGCACATAGAGCGTTCCATTCTTGACGTATGAAGTGAAGTGTCCGCCGTCGCCGTACCCTGAAGCATCCTTTGACACCAGACCATTATAACCTGAAACCCAATCCAGATTGAACGTCAGTGCGACAGTGCCTTCAGAAAGCTCCAGATCCGAGTCATGTTCGAACTCCAAAACATCTTTTCGCCCTGATATTTCGTGATCACCAGCAAGCTGGAAAACCGGGCTCTTGTTGGCACCTGTATCAGGTTCCGGAGTGGGCTCAGGTGCTGGTTCCGGAGTGGGCTCAGGTGCTGGTTCCGGAGTGGGCTCAGGTGCTGGTTCCGGAGTGGGCTCAGGTGCTGGTTCCGGAGCAGGCTCAGGTGCTGGTTCCGGAGTGGGCTCAGGTGCTGGTTCCGGAGCCGCCGCACCGCTTTGAAGGGCTTGCATCACATCGTAAGAGTGGGAACCGCTTACGACTACCACATCCGAAATCGTACCCCCCATTACATGTGTAAATCCGCTTTCGCCGGCACCGCTGGCCCAGCCATTGGCCCCAATCTGCAGATACTCGGTGTTTGTGTCCCAAGAGGCGTCGAACGCCGCTTCGCCAAAGGTATTCCCGTCCAGCGCGGCCATCACTTCGCCATTCCCGAAATTGATCATCAGATCATAATCGGTGTCGGCTTGAATGCCGCCAATGCTGAAGCTTTTGCTGCTTGTTCCGTCCTGGAAGCGCACGTGAAGCGTGCCGTTGTCAACGTAGGCCGTGAAGTGTCCACCGGAACCAAAAAATGAGGCATCTTTTGACAGAATACCATTATAACCCGAGGTGTGATCCAAGTTGAACGTCAGTGCAACCGTGCCCTCAGAAAGCTCCAGGTCCGAATTGTGCTCAATTTCCAGAACGTCTTCCGCGCTCGATATTTTGTGATCACCAGCAAGCCGGAAAACAGGCTCCACTGTCAGGCCGGAATCAGTCTCAGGCGCTGGTTCCGGAGCAGGCTCAGGCGCTGGTTCCGGAGCAGGCTCAGGCGCTGGTTCCGGAGCAGGCTCAGGCGCTGGTTCCGGAGTGGGTTCGGGTATCGGCGTTGAACTGGAACCCTCACCGCTCAACAACTCGCTGAGCCGGTTAAGGGCGCCATACCCTGAACCAAAATCGATCGCTGATCCGGATTGCGGGAGGAAACCCTCCCATGTTGACCCGTCGCCGCCATTTTGGAAGATGTCAGCTTCGTTGTAGTAGTAGAAGTTGTCTGTAGCTTTGGCACCATCCTCGGCAGCTATCTTTTTGACAACATTGCTGTGAATTACAGTACCCGAAGAGTCGCCAGACCTGACCTGAATTGTGCCGCTACCAAGCACCGTGTTGTTGCTGATAACGTTACCCTCAACACCATTGCTGATATAGATTGCGTTGGGCGAGCCTGTATCAATGATGTTTTCTTCGATGGTAATGTTCCGATAGCCACCAGTCGGACCACCTAAGAAGATACCTTGGCCCCAAAGGTTTCCGCTATCTCCGGTGGCCGGGTCGTCATAGATATAGTTGCCTCGGATAACGATGTCATGCGGAGTGCCAGTACCGGTGCTAAACATTTGCAGAGCATCAGTATGTGTGGTGGTGCCATCGTCAAATCTGACAGGAATCTGATCCCAGAGTACGTTGTTCTCGATAACCCCGTCAGACGAGCCACCAATCACTCTCAGCAGATCGTTGGCGACCTCATGGATATAGTTGTTTGACACAACGAAACCGGTAACGGTGTCCAAATTGAGAGTATAGCTGAAGTCATTATTGTTAATGACGACACTCGAAGAGTGCAAAACCTCGCTCCAAGATCCAAGGGAGGAGTTATGCAATTCGATTCCATCGGCGCCTTCAATGGTGAAACGACCATTGACCTTAAGCCCGTCAAGGTTGAGATTCGAACCAGTAATCTTAAGCGCCCCGAAGGTCGCACCCAGATCGTTCTCGGCTTGGATCGTGACATCCCCAGGGAAATCGCGCGTTATGTTGAAGTCACCATAATTACCATCGGCTAACACAATAGTGTCGCCGCTGTTTGCTGACCAAATTGCAGAAGAAAGCTCTGCCGAGTTAGATACTTTGATAGTTGCCATTAGGATCGACATCCCCATTTATGCTCGACATAACAACCCAAACACACCCAGTCCCCACAGATACAGCTGCGGAAAATCATTCAGAGCAAATCGCCCTTCGCATCAGTTTGTGACACTAAATCAAACGCTTAATCAGAAAGAAGGTAGAGTGGTTTTACCTATGCTATCTGATTTACTCGATAACCATTGCCCCATTCGTTTTCATGGGAAGTGGTGTGGTGGTTTTCTATGCCTGCCAGTTTCATCCTACGTTTATTGAACAATCACCTAACATGAAGGTGATTCTGTGACAAATCCGGTTCAATGATGCGGCAATAAGTTGCTCAAAATGAGAAAATACCCGTTAATCAGCAGGTTAATAATAAAAACATACATGCTTAGGTCGAAAGTCCGGCCAGGCTGGATTGAGTACAATTAGGATGTGCCAAATTCCGCCGAACATTGCCAATTGCAGAATATGTTTATCTTTTTCAAGGCATTGTAAGGCAGAAACATGTTGGAAGTCTGCGTCCTATAAATCAGAGAGCGAAATCCACGATTCAATCAACCTATCCCAACCAATGGGATTCTCTGCAACCTAGCTAAAGAATTTCAGAGAAATAAGGCAGCTCATTACTCAATGATCAGGAGTGATATGGCACCGTTTGCACGAATCAACAACAATTTGCCCTAAACATTTTCCATCCGAACCAAATGGGCTTTATTGTCGATGATTTGTGTTGCTTAAAAATGCTGTGGTACGGCCAGCGGTGGGATCGCAAAATATAAGCTCATAAGCATGTGGGCCATACTGGCTCGTTTCTCCTAACCACCCGCAGGGAAGTATCAGAGCCGTAAATGCGCCGCCAATTGGTCGGCACGGCAACCGCCGACTTCAGCCCAGCTATATTTCTGGACAGCAGCATGGCTTCGGATGCCCCAATCACGCATCTCATCTTTGGAGACGGCTAACCGCTTCAAAGCTTCCGCAATACTCTCAGGTTGGGCCGGATCGATCCGGATAACGCAACCAGTCTCTTCGCCCATGCGCCCTTCCCCCATAGGTGAAGCGATAATAGGCAAGCCGTGTGCTGCAGCTTCATAAGTAACAAGCGGATCGCCTTCTTCATAAGAGGGCAAAACAAATATATCTGCCTGCTCATAAAGCGCTTCAACGTTTTTCACGAATCCAAGAACCTTTACATCAAGTCGGTTCAGCAGATCAGCGCAGAGTTGCTGCAGTGCGGGTTCAATCTCGCCAGCAAGCAGCAGTTTCCCCCCAATGCCCGCAATCGTCCAAGCCCTTAACAACTGGTGCAATCCCTTGCGTATGCAGCCATAGCCCACAAACAACACTGTCGGACCGCCATCGGGCACTGCACGCCGGGGCGGCCTAGGAGTGTCAAGCGTAATACCATAACTTGCTCGCAGGACATTTTCCGTTGCAATTGGCGCGTTCTGAAGCGACTGCTCGACACCGGTACTTGGGGCAAAAATCGCGGTAGTCATTGCCAACTTTGCGTTCTCTTCCTGGATTCGATCTTCAGTTATACCGTGCCCTGGTTGCAATCCTTCAGCAGCATATGCAACGTCGAGAATCTCACGAGCAGACTCCATACGCGTGTTGATTCCTTCAGCAACAATAGGCAACCCGCGAGAGCGAACTTCCTCATAAGCCTTGAGCGGTGCTGCTGGCCAAAGATATGCGATATCACCGGAATCGAGTTCGGCAAGGTATCGACGCATGGTTCTTTGCGATCCGATATTTTCTACGAACCGGTAGGGCAGCACAGCGAGTGGACCAGGTAAAGAACTTCGGTACTCGAGACCTGCAAGCTGCGCACGCATCCGGTTGACAAAGAGTGGCCCACATAAATCACGCGTGGCCATACCTTGCAGAAGACGCGTACAGGTATAGCTGGGGCCAACCCCGTCGCATGCCATCGGCAACAAAGTGAGTAGCCTAGTCAAACTGGCTCCGAATGGCTTGGGGAACAAATCCGTTTGCAACGTTTCTCAACATAGAACCCGAAACAATGAATATGATCAGGCAAAATACACAATTGTCGATGCCTGCATATCGGAGGAAGATTGGAGCTAGAAGGAACAGTTTTACTGACAACACGTGTAGATTAGATTAATTAGGCTACAGGGGTACCTTAAAGGCGGTGCATCAAGGTCGGCAAGCGATTCTTGTTGGCAATGCACGGACAGGCACGTCATCTATCAGAGTCTAATATGAACTTAACGACAAAAGTCTCGTCCACCTTGCGCCATGCTCAATCAAACTCTCCCACTACTCTGACCACCAATACGGTCCATGGGTCTATTTGGGTGACGGCCTTCATAATTTCACTTGCTATACCCATTCAAATATATTTGGGTGACATACGTCTCTCATTCTACCGGATTGTGCTGCTTTTCAGCTTCTTTTCCATTTTAGCACATTTGGTTTCCAAGCCGATCCGGCTATGCACCGTTGATATATTGATCATTGCCTTCGCCTTGATGGGAGCGTTGTCGTTGATAGTGACCCGCGCCTCAACCCCCACTGTTGGTATATTTATCCTTGAAACTCTTGGGCCCTATTTCCTTGCGCGTATTTTTATTCGTAATAGCCTGCAATTTTGCGCGATGGTCAAAACACTGACGGCGTGCATCATTGTTACAATCCCTTTTGCCATCTTTGAAAATCTGACCGGCAATCCAATCCTGCTTTCGCTGTTAGGAAAGGTGCTTTCGGTGCTTCCGAACGTTCCGCATGAGCAGCGGCTGGGCTTGGATCGCGCGCAGGTGACGTTCGATCACCCGATTCTCTATGGTGTTTTTTGCTCATTCGGCTTTGCGCTGGCACTATACGCCGCGCGGCCAAGCCCGCCAGAAAAACTATCCATTCTAAGGGCAAGCCTAGTTGGGCTAGCTGCCTTCCTTTCATTGTCCTCCGGCGCACTGGTCGCCGTGGGTTTGCAGGGCATGCTAACTCTGTACGACGTGGTTTTTCGCAAGCTTATGAGACGCTGGATGGTTTTGGCGACAACCGTCGTCATTGTCTTTATTGTCGTAGAGGCCTTTTCAAATCGTAGCGTCGCCCAAATCGCAGTCCCCTATCTGGCACTTAACCCGGGTACTGGATATACTCGCCTACTCGTGAACGATTGGGCTATTTCCGGAATAATGGAACGCCCTTGGTTCGGTTATGGCTTTACTTATTCCTGGCCGGCCCCATGGTGGCTGGTAACAACTTCGATTGACAATTTCTGGCTGGCGATGGCGCTTCGTCACGGGCTACTCACCGTGCTATTGCTAATTGCGGGCATTGCCAGCCTGTTGTTCTCTGTCATCTTCACCCGGCAAATTGACCCATTCGTCAGATCATGTCGGACCGGCTATGTAATAACCGTCATTTCGGTTTGCATGGCTGTCATCTCTGTGCACCTATGGAATTCGACTTATTGCGCTTTCATATTCCTTTTGGGTTGTGGAGTATGGATGACCAAAACTCAGGAGGACTATTCAAATACGACTTCCGAGATTGATCCGCCCCGCCCTCGTCAGCAGGCTTCCAAATTCACCAGATTTGAGAGAACCCATCCGCCTTTGGAGCACCGCTAGGCTCGCAATGCCACGCCCCTTGTTTGCGTTATCCTTTTGGAGCTTGTCCAAGCTAGTCTGTAATAAACTTAAAAAGATTCGAAACTACTTTCATGTTGATTGCTTTTCTCTACAGATTCTCTCCGACATTTTTGGGTTGGGATTAATCATGCAGTATTTGGCACGTTGGTCTTTTTACGTGATAATCGGTCAGGCATATATCTTCTTCTATCCGCGGCAGCTCTGGCTTTTTCAAATAAACCATATCCGACCACCCGACCCATTCAGGACCGGCGTGAAGCCACATAAACAAATTTCGTACCCACGCTTTTGGGGGACACTCTCGATACCAAAAGGACTGGCAGCATGATTGACGTGCCTACCGTTTCCGTAGTGTTGCCGGTATACAATCGCGAGAATCTGGTACGTAGAGCAATCGACAGTGTTCTTGCACAAACCATGACGGACTTCGAGCTTCTGGTCATCGATGACTGCTCAACCGACGCGACCGTTGCGGTCGTCGAAGAGTACGAATCGGACCCACGCGTCCGGCTGCTGCGCAATACCACCAACCTCGGTCCGGCCGGGGCGCGCAATCACGGTATAGAACTCGCCCGTGGCCGTTACATTGCCTTTCAAGACAGCGACGACCGCTGGTTCCCAGAAAAACTCGCAAAACAACTTGAAGCACTTGAACAAGACCCTGATTACCAAGCTTGCTATTGTGGATCGCTCTATTATGCAGAGCGTCAATGCTATTACATTCCGATCCTGCGAACTGAAGTTCCCGAAACCAAAAGTTCAATTAGCGGCGATCTCTCAAGTTCCGTACTCTATGGTAACCCCATCACTCCGCAGGCCCTAATAGTCGAACGCGCCATTTTTGACGACATTGGTAAATTTGATACTTCATTCCAGATCAACGAGGATTGGGAATTAGCGATCCGCCTGGCACAAAAAACTAAGTTTGCCTTCGTTGCCGAACCGCTTGTGGTAATTTACCGTACCCCCAACAGTGTTTCTGCAGACCGGGTGGCGGACACTGCTGTCAGAGCGCGGCTATTGAACGACTACGCCACGCTTTTTGCAAATCATACAGCGTCGCGCGCTTTGCAAAACTACATAATCGGTGGCCTGAGTCTCGAAAGTCACGCTTATGAAGACGCAGTTCGATATTTTCGACGGTCATTTCGCGATGCACCCTCTTTTCGCTGTTTCGTTCAAATTCAACGAGCCCGATTACATGCTCTACTGCGATCATGAGAAATGCTGACCCCAATAGTCTTAACTAGACCTGCACTATTTCTTATACAGACGTCCCGCTCAACAAAACCACGATTAAGTTGATCGCAATGAAGGGACTGGTTTCCTTCTCGGTTTGAACTCTGTCGTGCCCATACCTGAGCTCGTATGCACCAATAAAGTTTTCTTGGATCTTGCTCTGCATTCGTGAACTCCCAAAAAACCCAAAAGAACTTGTGTTGCGGATACCCGTTTCACATTGCTACAAGAAAGCGACGAGGGTCGTGGCCCTTGTTAGAGTGCATATTTTGGCTTTGGACTAAGGTTGAAAGTAGTTTGAATTATTTCTGGTCTAGATACGCATTTAATATTGATCGCTCATCCATCTGTTGCATTGAATCTTGCAGTATAACCAAATTTTCTAAAGCAGATGACACAATCCACGATCACGTTCGAAATCTGTGTACGACATCGTCATGACGCTATGTTCCACCCCGAAGGTCAGCATCGGCATGCCCGTTTACAACGGGGAGCAATTTGTCGCCGAGGCGTTGGAGTCTATCCTTGCGCAGACATTCCCTAACTTCGAGCTTGTGATTTGCGACAACGCCTCGACCGACGCAACCGAAGAAATCTGCCGTCGCTATGCCTCGCAAGATTCGCGCATTCTGTATTTTAGGCATCCTAAAAATATAGGCGCGGCTGGCAACTACAATGGTTGCTTTCAACGAGCGCGGGGCAAATATTTCAAATGGGCCGCGCATGACGACCGGATTGCCCCGGACTTCATCAAAGCCTGCCTTGCGCGACTGGAGGCAGACCATTCTATCGCTGTTGCTTTCGCGCAGATGCGTGAGATCAACGAACTGGGGCAAACAATAAGAGACTACGACGCCCCCATCCTCTGGCAAGGTCACTCACCAGCGGCACGAGTAAAAAGCCTACTCTGTTCACCACCTCACCACACCTATATTCACCGCTGCGTCCCTATTACCGGTCTGATGCGTGTGGAGATGCTTCGCCGGACACGTCTGATAGGCCGCTTTGGCCATGCTGACAAGGTTGCGTTGGTCGAACTGTCACTTCTCGGCGATTTTGCAGAAGTTCAGGAGAGGCTTTTTTTTCGCCGTCAACACCCCGGTGTATCACTAGCGGCCAACACAACGCCAAGAGCGCTGGTCCATTGGTTCGACCCAACGAAACGAGCACGTTTTGTCACGCCACGCAGCCGCCTTTTTCGGGAGTATGTCCATGCCGTGCTGCGAGCTCCGGTTGATACCACTGAAAAGTTGGCTTGCCTAAAATCCCTTACCCATGTGTTTCGTCAGGATTGGCGCATTATGGGCGGAGAGATTAAAAGCGCGTTGAAGAGCATAATTGTCAACTAGATGTGAACTCAATCGTCGTCAGATGTCCGTGGGTGCTATCTCTCCCCCAAGCATTTAAAGCAATAGGCGTGTTTCGAACAAAATAATCGTGATTACCTGAAACGTTTCTTAGATTATGATATAATATCTGCCTGAACGTGGGAGTTGGTCGCCCAGCGTTTCTCTTTTGAACGACAGTGATGTGGATAAATAGTTTCTAGAGTGTGGGAAAGATGAGTTTTTCGGATGATTTCGCGTCTACTGAATTAGCTTCGACTTGGGACATTTTGGGTCCATCGGGGATTTCACATGCGCTTGGGTCAAACGGCAGTGATGCGTTTCTGACCTTGTCGACGCCTGCGGGTGATTATGATGTTTATGGCGAGAACCGAGGGGCGCGGTTGCTGCAGACCGTGG
>NZ_JBQFQR010000038.1:0-30685 GCF_056536985.1 Ruegeria sp. CH8
TAATCGGGTTGAGAACTCTCACCTGCCGTTCCGACGATGAGAACGCGCCATGCAGCGTTTCAGGCGCATGCGAAGTTTACAGAAATTCGCCTCCGTCCACTCCTCCGTTTACAACCGCTTCAACCATGAAAGATCACTTACCTGCCGAGACACCTTCAAGCTGACACGCACCGCCGCTCTCGCAGAGTGGCGCGAACTTGGTGCGGCATACAATCGACACTGTAGCATCACTCATAAAGCTAAGGGCAAAGGTCGCTGGTCTCTATTGATTTACCCGTAGGTCTTAACAGAAAAATATGCTCGCGGTGGGCAGGGACTGAACGGCATCTTGGCACCCCTGATCTAAGGGCTGGTACCACGTTGCTCAACAACCTCTCCCGCCAGCACAGAATTAATTCGCCGATCACGACATGCCAAAGTCACGTTTTTTTCTTCGGTAGGTTTCCTTCTGTACCTATGGCACTCTTTTCTGAAGTACATTTCTAAGCCATTTCAATCTCGTATCTCGGTAGAAATTGAGTGCCGAAGTTCCTTGTGAGGAGGACAGCTTGCGACTCTCAGAGCCTAACTTGACACAGCAGGTCTTTCATTACTAAATTTGACAAAAGTTGTCGCGCGATATGTTATAAATTGGTATGGGGAAAAATTTGCAACGTAAAATCCGAAATATGGAAGAGTTTGCAGCTATCAGTGGGATTTCTCGACCTACCGTCTCGAAGTATTTCAACGATCCTGAAAGCGTGCGCGTTTCCACAAGAAAAAAGATCGAAGCAGCGCTGGAAGAGTATGATTATCATCCGAACGTTTTCGCGATGAACCAAAACAGGCGCACCACCAAGAACATTGGCGTTGTAGTACCTAACTTAGCTGACCCGTTCTTTTCCGAGATCGGCAGACGTGTGGAGCTTGCATGCATTGAGGCCGGTTACAGCCCGATTTTACTCAGTTCGCACGGTAATCCGGAAATGGAGCGAGATAACCTTAACTCCCTTAAATCCCTGAAACCTGCTGGTGTATTATTGGCACCGTTTGGCAGGCTGTCCGATACAGACGCCGTTAAAGCATTTGATGCAGATATTCCGGTCGTCTTGTTTGATGCCAACATGTCTGATGTCGGACGGGCATTTGTAGGTACCGATCATTTTCAAAGTGTAGACTTAATGGTTGAGTACCTCTGTCGCAGTGGCGAGCCGCCTTGTTTTTTTGAGATGAAGAAACCTCTGAACCCGAATGCCAACAAACACCGACAAGCCTATATTGAAAGCATGGAACGGCACGGTAAAACGCCGAGCATTTTTCGAGTAAACGGAGAAGGCTGGAACTTCGAGGAAATTGGAAAAGTTGAAGGGGGCCGGCTTTTGTCCGATGGAGCATTCAGCACTAACACGATCCTCTGCAGCAATGATCGCTTTGCAATTGGTCTTTTGTCAGCCGCCTATGGCCTTGGCTTTAAGGTTGGCCATGGTCCGGAATGTAACCTCAGGATTGCAGGTCACGATGATCACCCGTTTTCCAGATTTACTTGCCCCCCTCTGACGACAATCGCGCAAGATTACGAAGCTATCGCGAATTGGTCGGTGTCCACATTGTTTGCATTGTTCGAGAAGGGAGAAGTCCCGTCGGAAAGGCAGGAAAAACTGTTTGAGGGCCGTTTGATCATGCGGGAGTCGGCCTGAGGATTTGTTAATGCGCAGTCACCTTTAAATTTACGCGCGTAAATTTTCAATTGACTTCGCGTTGTGATTTTGACTAGAGTCGGAGCCATCATCCAACGAGGAGGAGAATTAGGATGTCATTCAAACAAGCTCTATATGCGGCGACGGCAATGACACTCGTCACTGCAAGTGGTGCGCTCGCAGAGAATCTTGTCATTGCCACCGTGAACAATGGCGACATGATTCGCATGCAGGGATTGACGCAGGACTTCACCGACAAGACCGGCCACACGGTCGAGTGGGTCACACTGGAAGAAAACGTATTGCGCCAGCGTGTCACCACGGACATCGCCGCAAAGGGCGGTTCTTTCGACATCATGACAATCGGCATGTACGAAACCCCGATCTGGGGTGCCAACGGATGGCTGGTCTCGCTTGACGATCTTTCAGCCGAATATGACGCCGATGATATCCTGCCAGCCATGCGCGCCGGTCTGAGCCACGACGGTACGCTCTATGCTGCACCGTTCTATGGCGAAAGCTCGATGATCATGTACCGCACCGACCTTATGGAACAGGCCGGTCTGGAAATGCCCGATGCCCCGACATGGCAATTCATCCGTGAAGCCGCCGCGGCAATGACCGACCGCGACAACGACATCAACGGCATCTGCTTGCGCGGCAAGGCAGGTTGGGGTGAAGGCGGAGCCTTTATCACCGTAACCGGAAATTCCTTCGGTGCACGCTGGTTTGACGAAGACTGGAATGCCCAGTTCGATCAGCCAGAGTGGAAAGAGGCGCTGACCTTCTTCGTCGATATGATGGAAGAATCCGGCCCCACAGGCTACGCGACCAACGGCTTCAACGAGAACCTGAACCTGTTCCAGCAAGGCAAGTGTGGCATGTGGATTGACGCTACCGTTGCTGCCTCGTTTGTGACCAATCCGGACGACTCTACCGTCGCTGACAAGGTAGGCTTTGCTCTGGCACCAAATAGTGAAGGTGTCGACAGGAAAGCAAACTGGCTCTGGGCATGGGCGCTGGCAGTTCCCGCCGGAACGCAAAAGGAAGCTGCAGCAAAAGAGTTCATCGAATGGGCAACGTCAAAAGACTATATTGAACTTGTCGCCGAGAACGAAGGTTGGGCAAACGTGCCACCGGGTGCGCGTACTTCGCTGTACGAAAACCCCAACTATCAGGCGGTTCCCTTCGCCCAGAAGACGCTGGACTCAATCCTGGCAGCCGACCCGACAAATCCGACAGTTAAGCCGGTGCCATATGTTGGTGTCCAGTTCGTGGCCATACCGGAATTCGCGGGTATCGCGACTGAAGTGAGCCAGGAATTCTCGGCCGTCTATGCGGGTCAGCAAACCGTTGACGAGGCGCTTGCCAAAGCTCAGGCGCTGACAAACGACGCTATGGAAGCAGCTGGCTACCGCTAAGCGCTCCATCGGTCTCGGGCAGCACTCTTCTCCCAAGTGTTTCCCGAGACGCCCTTAATTTTCAAAAACTCTGCACTGTTTAAGATAGCCTTATGGCAATCAACAGAGGAGGTATGCCCGATGGCTACTAAACACTCCCGATCAGCGGCGCGGCTTATGATGGCCCCAGCGGTCATCTTGCTCCTCGGCTGGATGCTCGTTCCATTGATCATGACTCTCATTTTCTCATTCAAACAATACCTTCCGCTGCGTGGCGGAGACCTTGGGTGGGTAGGTTTCGACAACTACGTTCGCTTTGTCAGCTCCAGCGCGTTCTGGCCGTCGGTAGTGGCCACACTGACCATTGTTGGTGGGGTTCTTTTGATCACCGTGATCATTGGTGTCTTGCTGGCAATCTTGTTGAACCAGCCAATGTGGGGGCAAGGAGTCGTCCGCATACTGGTCATCGCTCCGTTCTTTGTCATGCCGACGGTTTCAGCTTTGGTGTGGAAGAATATGTTCATGGATCCGGTGAACGGCCTGTTCGCGCATCTTTGGCGCTTTTTCGGAGCCGAACCAATCGCATGGCTGTCTGAGGCTTCACTACCTTCAATCGTCCTGATCGTTTCCTGGCAATGGTTGCCTTTCGCTACACTCATCCTGTTGACTGCGATCCAATCTCTGGACGGTGAACAGTTGGAAGCTGCGGAAATGGACGGTGCACCGCCTTTAAAGCGGTTCGGTTACATCACTCTACCGCATCTCAGCCGTGCAATTACGATCGTGGTTCTGATTCAGACAATCTTCTTGCTGGCAATCTTTGCGGAAATATTTGTCACGACCGGAGGTGCATTTGGTACTCGCACCCTGACCTACCTGATTTTCCAGCGCGTTCTTGAAAGCCAGAACGTCGGCCTCGGTTCCGCAGGTGGTGTCTATGCAATCATTCTCGCCAATATCGTTGCGATCTTCCTGATGCGCATCGTCGGCAAGAACCTGGACGCGTGAGGAGGACAAAATGGCCCGCGCAGTAACTCAACAACGTAAGATCATCAACACAGCCGCCGCCTGGGGTGTTGGACTGCTGATCTTTTTCCCGATCCTCTGGACTGTCCTGACCAGCTTCAAAACCGAAGCCACCGCAATTGCAGACCCTCCGGTGTTCCTGGCCTTTGATTGGACGCTTGAAAACTACTCTGCGGTGATGGAGCGGTCCAACTACGCCCGGTTCCTCTGGAACTCAATCATCATCGCCGGGGGTTCGACAATATTGGGCATCATCGTCGCGGTGCCCGCGGCCTGGTCGATGGCTTTCGTTCCTTCCAATCGCACCAAGGACATTCTCCTATGGATGCTGTCCACCAAAATGCTCCCGGCGGTTGGGGTTCTGTACCCCATCTACCTTATCTGCATCAAACTTGGCGTCCTCGATAGCAGGGGAGCGCTGGTCATCATCCTCATGTTGATGAACCTGCCGATCATCGTTTGGATGCTGTACACATACTTCAAGGAGATCCCCGGTGAGATCCTGGAAGCGGCTCGAATGGACGGTGCGACGCTGAAAGAGGAAATCCTCTATGTCCTCACACCGATGGCAGTTCCCGGTATAGCCTCAACCCTGCTGTTGAACTTCATTCTGGCCTGGAACGAGGCGTTTTGGACACTGAACCTGACGGCAGCCAATGCGGCTCCGCTGACAGCCTTCATTGCCAGCTATTCCAGCCCCGAAGGCCTGTTCTTTGCCAAGCTCAGCGCAGCATCAACCATGGCCATTGCGCCAATCCTCATTCTTGGCTGGTTCAGCCAGAAACAACTTGTCAGCGGCCTGACCTTCGGCGCCGTCAAATAAGGAACTTGACCAATGGGACAAATCAAACTCAACCAAGTGACCAAAAGCTTCGGAGACGTTCAGGTTATTCCGCCTCTGGACCTCACGATTGGAGACGGCGAATTCACAGTTTTTGTCGGACCTTCGGGCTGCGGTAAATCCACACTGTTGCGCCTAATCGCTGGACTCGAAGACATCACAACGGGTCACATCGAAATCGACGGCTCGGATGCGACGGATGTGCCCCCTGCCAAGCGCGGTTTGGCAATGGTCTTCCAGTCCTATGCTCTGTACCCGCATATGTCGGTGCGCAAAAACATCGCGTTTCCGATGAAGATGGCAGGGATCGATGAGGATGAGCAAAACCGCCGGATCGAAGGAGCCGCAAAGGCGCTGAACCTTACCGATTATCTGGATCGGCGTCCGGGACAGTTGTCAGGCGGTCAGCGTCAGCGCGTTGCGATTGGTCGGGCAATTGTACGGGAGCCCGCCGCGTTCCTTTTCGACGAACCGTTGTCCAACCTCGACGCGGCCCTACGTGTCGGAATGCGGCTTGAAATCAGCGAACTACACGAGCGGCTCAAGACGACAATGATCTATGTGACACACGATCAGGTCGAAGCCATGACCATGGCGGACAAGATCGTTGTTTTACGGGCGGGTGTAATTGAACAGGTGGGTTCACCGCTTGAGCTCTATCATAGTCCACGCAACGAATTTGTTGCGGGGTTCATCGGGTCCCCGAAAATGAACCTGATCAGTGGGGCTGAAGCCGAAAAGAACGGGGCAACCACAATCGGCATTCGCCCGGAACACACAGATGTCAGTACGACCGATGGGATGTGGAAAGGCGTCGTCGGAGTGGCCGAGCACCTGGGGTCAGACACTTTCATTCACGTCCATGACACAGGGCTTGCTGACATGGTGACGGTGCGGATTACCGGTGACATCCAAGCGAAGCATGGCGACACGATCTTCCTGACTCCGCAGATGGACAAGTTGCACAAGTTCGACGCTCAAGGTCTGAGGATCGAATAATGCAACTGGCTGGAAAAACAGCCCTGATCACAGGCGCCGCCCGAGGAATCGGGCGGGCCTTTGCGGAGGCCTACGTCAACGCAGGCGCTCGGGTTGCCGTCGCCGACATAAATATAGATGGCGCCCGCCAAAGCGCTGCTGCACTTGGCGAAAATGCGATCGCTGTGGCTATGGACGTGACTGACCAGACCAGCATCGACAACGCAGTGACAACGACGTTGGCAGAATTCGGTCACATCGACATTCTGGTCAACAACGCGGCACTTTTCACAGCCGCCCCGATTGTTGAAATCGAACGCGCTGACTATCAGCGCGCTTTTGACATCAATGTAGCGGGCACGCTCTTCACGATGCAGGCCGTCGCCCGACACATGATCGAGCGCGGGAAAGGTGGCAAGATCATCAACATGGCGAGCCAAGCCGGAAGGCGCGGTGAGCCGTTGGTTGCGGTCTATTGCGCTACCAAGGCGGCGGTCATCAGCCTGACTCAGTCGGCGGGACTGAACCTGATCAGGCACGGAATAAACGTGAACGCAATTTCTCCGGGTGTCGTCGATGGCGAGCACTGGGACGGCGTGGACGCGTTCTTTGCGAAGTACGAAGACAAGGCACCCGGACAAAAGAAACAGGAAGTTGATGCCGCCGTACCCTACGGACGCATGGGTACACCCGACGATCTGACCGGAATGGCTGTTTTTTTGGCAAGTGATGCGGCGAACTACATCGTCGCACAAACTTACAACGTGGATGGTGGGCAATGGATGAGCTGATCTCCCTTTCGAATGCGACACTCGATCAATTGACTGTCGAACGCCCAAGATATGACCGCGCTGCGCTGAAACCCGGCATCCTGCATGTAGGCGTCGGCAATTTCCACCGCGCGCATCAGGCTTGGTACCTGCACCGTTTGATGCAACAGGGCAAAGCCAAGGATTGGGCTATCATAGGGGCAGGCGTACGCCCTTATGATGCGGTAATGCGGGAGAAACTTCTCGCCCAGGATTGCCTCACGACCCTAATCGAACTCGACCCGGAAAAAATCTCTGCCGAGGTCATAGGCTCGATGATCGACTACCTGCCTATTGAAGACGGCAACGGAGCGCTAATTCGCACGATGTCGAATCCGGCCATCCGCATCGTTTCTATGACCGTAACCGAAAGTGGCTACTACGTTGATCCAGTTACGAACGGGTTTGACGCCAACCACCCTGACGTTCAGCACGACGCCCAAAATCCTTTGGCGCCCCGAACGGTCTTTGGTGCAATGGTGGCCGCTCTTCGCATGCGACGCGACGCAGGGCATGCGCCCTTTACCGGACTAAGTTGCGACAATCTTCAAAGCAACGGTGACGTCCTTAGACAAACCGTCATTTCGATGGCTCGCTTGTCCGACCCTGAACTGGCCGATTGGATTGACACCAACGCGACATTTCCGAATTCGATGGTGGATTGCATCGCCCCTTCGACCGGTCCAAGCGAACTTGCACTTGCCATAGATTTTGGAATTGACGATGCTGCTGTGGTCACACACGAAGCGTATCGCCAATGGGTGATTGAAGACAATTTTTGCGCGGGGCGTCCGGACTGGGATGAGGTTGGCGCAATCTTCACTGATGACGTTCATGTGTTCGAAACTATGAAAATCCGCGTCCTCAATGCCGGGCATCAGGTGCTCGCAAATGTGGGTGAGATATTAGGGCTTCAGACGATTTCCGAATGTATGAGGCACCCGGTTGTTTCGCAGTTCTTTGGTAAAGTTCAGAGAACTGAGATAGCGCCAACGGTTTCATCGGTTTCCGGAAAAAGGCCGGAAGAGTATGTAGGCCTCGTTGAAAGCAGGTTTTCAAATCCAAGGATTGTGGACACGACCCGACGCGTGGCTTTCGACGGTTCAGCGCGCCATACAGGTTTTGTTTTGCCGATATTGCGAGACCAGTTGAAGGCTGGGCGTTCCGTTACCGGTTTAGCACTCGTCGAGGCGCTATGGGCACGTATGTGCGCAGGCACACGCGAAGATGGTAGTGTGATCGAGGCGAATGATCCGATTTGGGATAGACTGAGTGAGGCAGCCCTTGCCGCCAAGTCGAACCCGGCGGTCTGGCTTGAACAAAGTCGGATTTACGGCGACTTGAAGGACGCCAAACCGTTTTCCAGTTCGTTTTCCAAGTGGCTCGACATGGTTTGGCAGAATGGTTGCGAAGCTGCTCTTATCGCGTACGTTGATGAGGCTTGAGGCAAATCTGTGGGTGGTGTCAGTCGTACTTTTGATAGGAAATACTGGTTGACCGATCAGGAGTGTAAATCGCGTAGATCGCGGATGTGTTGGACCCGTTTTGAAGAAGTTCAGGTAGGGCAGGCTTGCTCATCTGCGATCCCCCAAAGAGTCTGGAGAAAAACGTGAAACCAGAACAGCTTAGAATGGCCCGCAACGCGCTTGAATTGTCTATGAAGGGATTTGCCGATTTGTCGCGGGTTTCTCATATGACCGTACACCGGTTTGAAGCCGGAAAAAGCGGCGTGAAGCACGCTATGATCGAAGCCATACGTGCAACGCTTGAAGCCGAAGGTGTTCAATTCCTCAATTATGGAAGTGTGTCTGACGGCATAGGCGTCGCAATCAAACCCAACCCGACCAAAACTATTGGCCCTGTTTAATCATGCACTCACAAATCCTCAGACATCTCACCTATTCGCTCGGCAAAGACGCAGAACATGCGTCGACCTATGATTGGCGAATGGCGGTTTCCTTAACGTTGCGCGACCGCATAGTTGACCCTTGGTTCGAAAGCACGCGTGAGACGTACCAGTCAGGCGCAAAACGCGTTTACTACCTTTCGATGGAGTTTTTGATTGGTCGACTTGTCGAAGACATGACCGCGAATCTGGGGCTGACGGAAGAGGTTAGGGAAGCTCTTGCGGAACTCGGCCAAGATGCGTCGGTCGTATTCAACGACGAACCTGATGCCGCCTTGGGGAATGGCGGCCTCGGACGGCTAGCGGCCTGTTTCATGGATTCACTCGCTACTCTTGGCATTCCGGCTTATGGTTACGGCATCCGCTATGAGCATGGCTTGTTCGAGCAGAGTTTTGTCGAAGGTCGGCAGGTCGAAAAAGCGGAAACCTGGTTAAACCAGCGCTTCGCCTGGGAGTTTGAGCGTCCCGAAGTCCGATACCGGATCGCCTTTGGCGGCTATGTTTCCCATCACGATGGGAAGGCGGAATGGCATCCCGCCGATACGGTTCTGGCCCAAGCATTTGATACGCCGGTCGTTGGTTGGAAGGGCACGTGGGGTAATACTCTGCGCCTATGGTCAGCCCGGCCCGAGAACGAATTTGATTTGGAGAGCTTCAACAGAGGCGACTATTTGGCCGCCAGCCGATCAGAGGCACTGGCGCGTACGATTTCGCGGGTTCTCTATCCCGATGATGCCACCGATGCAGGCAAGGAGCTGCGGCTTAAGCAGGAATACTTCTTTACCGCCGCATCTATTATGGATCTGCTGCGCCGTTTCCTAAGCGATCATGGCGACATTCGAGAACTGCCAAATGCAGTCGCGATCCAGCTCAACGATACACATCCGGCGATTGCGGGCCCTGAATTGGTGCGCATTTTGGCGGATGAGCATGACCTGCCTCTGGATGAGGCGATTGCTCTGGCGCGTCGTTGCCTTGGCTACACCAACCACACGCTTCTGCCCGAGGCGCTGGAGCGTTGGCACGAGGGGTTGCTGGGTCGTGTTCTGCCGCGGCATCTGGAAATTATCCGAGCCATTGACGAGCAACAGCAACAAGAGTTTCCGGGCAGTCCGCGTATCCTCAAGCATGGCGAAGTCCACATGGGCGAACTGGCATTTATCATGGCATACAAGGTCAACGGCGTCTCGGCTTTGCATACCGATTTGGTGAAAGACACTGTCTTTGCCGACTTGAACCGCATTCATCCTGCGCGGATCATCAACCAGACCAACGGTATTACTCCGCGTCGGTGGCTGCACACCAGCAACCCGGTTCTGAGCAATCTGATCACCCGCGAAATCGGAGATGGCTGGGTGGCGGATTTAGAACAACTGAAACAACTCAAAGCCCGCGCAGAGGATCAAAGTTTCCTGAACGACTTCAGCGCCGCCAAACGTCACAATAAAGCGCAACTTTCGAACTGGATTGCGGCCAAATGCGGTGTCTTGGTCGATCCAGACGCTATCTTCGACGTTCAGATCAAGCGTATTCACGAATACAAGCGCCAGCTTATGAACATTCTGGAGACGGTCGCGCTTTGGAACGAGATGCGGGATAATCCTAGGTTCGAATGGACCCCGCGCGTTAAGATTTTTGGGGGCAAGGCCGCACCAGGATATCACGTTGCAAAGCAGATCGTGCGGCTCATCAATGATGTGGCCAAGGTCATAAATTCTGATCCCGTGACCGGTGACGTTCTGAAAGTCGTATATCCTGCCAATTACAATGTCACGATGGCGGAAAAGCTGATCCCAGCGGCAGATTTGTCTGAGCAGATTTCGACCGCCGGCAAAGAGGCGTCTGGGACTGGAAATATGAAATTTGCCCTGAATGGTGCGCTGACGATTGGCACACTGGACGGAGCAAATGTTGAAATCCGTGAACATGTAGGCTCGGGCAATTTCTTCTTGTTTGGTCTTACCGCGCAGGAAGTCATGGAACGTCGCAAGGTGCACGAGTACTCGCGCGCCGCAATTTCAGCCAGCCCACGGCTGGAGCGCGTTCTGGGGCAGATTTTCGAAGGCCAGTTTTCACCTGAGGAACCTGGCCGGTATCACTCGCTGATCGGCACACTTTATGATCATGACTACTTTTTGGTTACGTGCGACTTCGACAGTTACTTCGACACGCAACGCCGCACCGATGTCGCATATCGCAACAGTCAAAACTGGGCTGCTATGGCTCTGCAGAATACGGCCAGTATGGGTTGGTTCTCGTCAGACCGGACGATCCGGGGATACGCCCGCGATATCTGGCAGGCGGATAGCGTGCTGACCAAGCCATTGGGTAAATCGGCATGAGCAGCGACCTCATCCAATCTGGGGAGGCTGCGGCCATCGCGCGGGGCGAGCATGGCGATTCGTTTTCGGTTCTTGGGTTGTTTGAGGTCGACGGACGTTTGATCATTCGGTGCTTTCACCCCGAGGCGGACACGGTCGAGGTGCTGGACCGAAAAACCGGGCGCGAGCTGTGCGCCCTGACTCGGGTTGACGATGACAGCGGAGTTTTTGCAGGGATTATTCCGCGCCGGAAAAATCGGTTCCCATATCTTCTGCGACTGACGAGACAAGCCGATACATGGACAGAGCCAGACCCCTATGCGTTTGGTCCGGTCTTGGGTGAAATTGATGAATATCTTCTGGGCGAGGGCACACACGGTCAGCTGTGGCGCGCGCTTGGGGCGCATGTCATGTCTCATGAAGGTTGCGATGGTGTGCATTTCGCGGTCTGGGCACCAAATGCGCGGCGGGTTTCGATCATCGGTGACTTCAATGGCTGGGACGGACGCCGCAATGTGATGCGGCGACGTGGTGCGACAGGTGTGCATGAGATTTTCATGCCCGGTCTGGGCGATGGCGCTGTCTACAAGTTCGAAATCGTTGGTTCTGACGGGCATCTTATGCCCGAGAAAGCTGATCCTGTTGGGTTCGGTTCCGAACTGCCGCCCAAAACAGCCTCGGTCGTCCGCGATCTTGGACGCTATAGCTGGGCAGATACCGCTTGGATGGCCAATCGAGTTTCACGCCACAGAGTGGATCAACCAATTTCAGTCTACGAGGTGCATCTGGAAAGCTGGCGGCGAGTTCCAGAACAAGACAACCGGTCGCTAAGCTATCAGGAACTGGCGAGTGATCTGGTGGCTTATGCCAGCGATATGGGCTTCACCCATATCGAACTGACCCCAATATCGGAATATCCCTTTGGTGGCTCATGGGGGTATCAGCCCGTTGGATTGTTCGCGCCAACTGCGCGGTTCGGAACACCCGACGATTTTCGGGCGCTAGTGGATGCGTGCCATCAGGCTGGCATGGGCTTGATCATCGATTGGGTGCCTGGCCATTTTCCATCCGATCCGCATGGGTTGGGGCGGTTCGATGGGTCCGCCCTGTATGAACACCTCGACCCGAAAGAGGGGTATCACCCCGATTGGAACACTCTGGTCTATAATTATGGCCGAGCCGAAGTCGCCAACTATCTGATCGCGAATGCAAAATTCTGGGTAGAGGAATACCATATCGACGGTCTTCGCGTCGATGCGGTGGCTTCGATGCTTTATCGCGACTACTCGCGGGAAGAAGGCGAGTGGATCCCGAACGTCCATGGTGGGCGCGAAAATTTGGAGGCCATCAGTTTCTTGAGGCAGATGAACGAGGCCGTTTATGCCGAACATCCCGACGCGATGACCATTGCTGAAGAATCCACTGCCTTCCCGGGTGTTTGCGCCATGACGTCCGAGGGCGGGCTGGGCTTTGGCTTCAAATGGAATATGGGATGGATGAACGACACCCTGCGGTATATGACCGAAGACCCCGTGAACCGTAAGTATCACCACGACAAGATGACCTTCGGGCTGCACTATGCGTTTTCCGAGAATTTTGTGCTGCCCCTCAGCCACGATGAGGTTGTTCACGGCAAAGGATCACTGCTTGGCAGAATGCCGGGTGATGACTGGCAACGCTTTGCTAACTTGCGCGCCTATTACGGATTTATGTGGGGCCATCCCGGCAAAAAACTGATGTTCATGGGAGGCGAGTTTGCGCAGGTTGCTGAATGGAACCACGAACAAAGCTTAGACTGGCACCTGTTGGAGCACCCCAACCACGCAGGCGTGCAACGGTTGGTGCGCGATCTGAATGCGCTCTATCGTGAAACACCCGCCCTTTACCTACAAGACACGCGTTCAGAGGGGTTCCGCTGGATCGATGGCGGTAACGCCAATGACTCGGTGTTTTCCTGGGTTCGTTACGGCGAGGAAGACAGCCCGCCAGTGTTAGTTGTCGCCAATTTTACCCCAGTGACCCGAACCGATTTCCGCGTTGGGGTACCCATGGCCGGTCATTGGGCAGAGCGATTGAACACAGATTCCATGTATTACGGCGGCAGCAATCAGGGCAATGGGGACGGGCTGAATTCAGAACACATCGCAGCGCACGGCTGTGAACACTCTGTGGTGATGACAGTCCCACCGCTTGCCACAGTGTTCTTTGAATACAGGCGCCATTAGATCGGAACCATCATTGGGAGGACATCCGTTGAAACAAGATCGCCGCAGATTGGCAAATCAGACCATGGCCTATGTCCTTGCTGGTGGCAGGGGAAGTCGCCTCAAGGAAATGACAGATATCCGTGCGAAGCCTGCAGTCTATTTCGGTGGAAAGACGCGGATCGTCGACTTCGCGCTATCCAACGCTGTGAACTCGGGCATACGACGGATTGGTGTCGCAACTCAATACAAGGCGCACAGCCTGATCCGGCACCTGCAACGGGGCTGGAGCTTTTTCCGTGCAGAACGCAACGAGTCTCTGGATATACTGCCCGCGTCCCAACAACTGGATGAGGACAACTGGTACAAGGGCACCGCTGATGCCGTGACCCAGAATATCAATATCCTGCGCGGCTATGGGCCGAAGTACATCCTCGTGTTGGCTGGGGACCATATCTACAAGCAAGATTACTCACTGATGATCGAACAGCATGTGCAATCCGGTGCAAAGGTAACAGTGGGCTGCATCGAAGTTCCGCGCGAAGAAGCCAAAGGCTTTGGAGTAATGGACGTTGACGACACAGACAAGATTCTGAGTTTTGTTGAAAAACCCACCGACCCGCCGTCGATGCCGGGCGATCCGGATATGTCGCTGGCCAGCATGGGTATCTACGTATTCGAGGCCGAATACCTCTATGACCTTCTTCATGCCGACGCTGTGTCGGAGACATCCAGTCACGACTTTGGAAAAGACATTATCCCGGCGATCGTCGCTGAAGGTGGGGCGATGGCCCATCCGTTTAGCCGATCCTGCGTGATGTCCGGGCTTGAGGATAAACCGTACTGGCGCGATGTGGGAACAATTGATGCCTATTGGCAGGCAAATATAGACCTGACCGATTTTAAGCCGGGTTTGGATATATATGCCACGGACTGGCCGATTTGGACTTACTCGGAACTGACACCTCCGGCGAAATTCATTCACAACGAGGAAGGTCGCCGCGGTCAGGCTGTGTCTTCGATGGTATCAGGCGGCTGCATAATTTCGGGCTCGTCTTTGTATCAATGCCTGCTGTTTACAGGGGTTAAAACCCATTCCTACTCGCAGCTGGAGCGCGTGGTCGCCCTGCCATACTGCGAGGTCGGACGCCGGGCATATCTGAAGAATGTCGTCGTCGACCGGGGCGTCAAAATCCCACCGGGTTTGATAGTAGGGGAAGACCCGGAACTTGACGCCAAGCGGTTCAGACGCACAGAAGGCGGTGTTTGCCTAATAACCCAAGCGATGATCGAAAAACTGGACCTGTAAAATGAAAGTACTGATGGTCGCTTCGGAGTGCACCCCATTCATCAAGACCGGAGGGCTGGCGGATGTGGTCGGTGCACTACCTGCCGCATTGTCCCAACAAGATATCGATTGTCGCATTCTGTTGCCGGCTTACCCCTCATTGCAGCCGTTGCTCAGTGACGGGAACCAAGTTGCTCAGTTCGATGACTTGCCCGGGGGATATGGTCAGCTTGTCTTAGTATCTTCGCAAGGTATTGACATGCTTTTGCTTGACGCCCCGCAATTGTTCGATCGCCCGGGCCTGCCTTACACGGACCCCAACGGCGAGGATTGGCCGGACAATCATCTGCGCTTTGGCGCGCTGGCGCAGGCTGCGACGCGGGTTGGATTGGATGGCATAGAAGCTTGGATGCCTGATGTCGTTCACGCTCACGATTGGCAGGCTGCTTTGACCCCGGTTTACCTGAAACAGTCCGGTCGAGTGGCGCCAAAGTCGGTTTTGACAATCCACAACATAGCTTTTCAGGGGCGGTTCGGCCCACATGTCCTGTCCGAATTGGGATTGAGGGGAGACTGGTTTCATCCCGAAGCACTCGAGTTTCATGGAGACCTCGGGTTTCTGAAAAGTGGGTTGATGTTCGCCGACCGGATCACGACTGTCAGTCCAACATACGCCCGCGAAATCCTGACACCACGTTATGGCATGGGTCTGGAAGGTGTTCTGAAATCCAGAGAGAGAATTCTCAGCGGTATCCTGAACGGAATTGACACCGGCACATGGGATCCTTCCAGCGATCCGGCGTTAAATCGCGGCTACAACGCAAGAAGTCTGGGACGCAAAGCTGAAAACCGCGCCGGGATTGCAGAACGCGCTGGGCTGGACCCCGAGGCAACTGGTCCTCTATTTTGTGTCATCAGTCGACTGACCGAACAAAAGGGATTGGACGCATTGGCCGATGCAGTGCCGCATATCGTCAACCGTGGTGGTCAACTGGCCGTGCTTGGCTCAGGACAGGCGGCGCTGGAACAGGCCTTTATTGGTGCCAGTCAACGGTTTACCGGTGCGGTGGGCGCTGTAATCGGATACGACGAGGCCTTTGCGCACCTTTTGCAGGGTGGTTCCGACGCCATCCTGATCCCGTCGCGGTTTGAACCGTGCGGTCTAACCCAACTTTATGGGCTTCGATATGGGACCTTGCCTGTCGTCGCACGCACCGGGGGCCTCGCGGACACGGTAGTTGACGCCAATATTGCGGCGCTCAACGCGGAATGCGCGACTGGTTTTGTTTTTGACGATGTGTCGGCAAGTGGAATCGAGGCCGTATTGGACCGGGTTTTTGACAGTTTTGCCGATAAGAAAAGGTGGCAAATGATGCAGCGCGCGGCGATGCGGCAACCCGTTGGGTGGGATCAATCGGCGTTGGACTATGCTCAAGTGTATCAAGGTTTGTCTGAATGAAGGATATCGGGCCCGCGCAACTGACTATCCAATCGGGCGACCCGTCGCGGCTCGGTGCCCATTTCGATGGCGATGGCGTGAACTTTGCCCTATTTTCCGAACACGCCTCACGTGTCAATCTGTGTCTATTTGACGAGGATGGCGGAACGGAGCTTGCCCGACTCGCAATACCTGAACGTAACGGTGCGGTTTGGCATGGCTATGTTCCCGGCCTTAGGCCCGGCGCGCGATACGGATACCGAGTGGAGGGTCCGTTTGTACCGGAACGCGGACACAGGTTCAATGCCAACAAGTTGTTGCTTGATCCCTATACACGCGAGCTCCACGACCGTGTAACCCATGATCCGGCGATCCTCGGCTACTTGCCCAACTCTCCGTACGGAGATCTATCCTTTAGTGAAACCGATAGCGCGCCCTACGTCCCCAAATCCGTCGTCTCGCACCCTTACAGCTTCTTGCCGGATGCGGTGACGCTTGGAAGACGCTGGAACGGCACGTTCATCTACGAGGCGCATGTCCGGGGCGCTACGATGCTACACCCTGATGTCCCCGAAGCGTTGAAGGGCACCTATGACGGGCTGGCTTCACAGCCCGTTCTTGACCATCTGACGCGACTGGGTGTCACTGCAGTGGAAATTTTACCCGTCCACGCTTTCACGTCCGAAGGTGCCCTGCATGCGCGGTCGATGCGGAATTATTGGGGTTACAACACGATAGGTTTCTTCGCGCCCGAGCCCCGCTACTTCGGGCCATCAGGGGTTTTCGGGTTTCGCGCAATGGTTGACCAGTTTCACGAAGCGGGAATCGAGGTCATTCTGGACGTGGTCTACAATCATTCCGCCGAGGGCGATCATCTGGGACCTACGCTCAGTTTTCGCGGAATCGATAACGCCTCGTACTACCTACTGCCCGAGGGCCAACCTCGGTACTATGTCAACGACACCGGTACCGGAAACACGCTGAAGGTTAGGCATCCGTTTGTGCTGCGGATGGTGATGGATAGTCTGCGGTTTTGGGTGCAGTGCATGGGCGTCGACGGTTTCCGATTTGATCTAGCCACGACTCTGGCACGCGAGGCGCATGGGTTCGAAGTAGGCGGCGGTTTCCTGGACGCCTTGCGGCAAGACCCGGTGTTGGCAGGGGTCAAGCTGATCGCAGAACCTTGGGATGTCGGTCCGGGCGGCTATCAATTAGGGCGGTTCCCGCCTGAGTTTTCGGAATGGAACGACCGCTACCGTGACACTGTACGTAAGTTCTGGCGCGGCGATGGACATTCGGCGCAGGACATGGGTTCGGCCTTGTTAGGCTCGGCGGATCTATTTGACACCAAAGGCCGGCAGGCCTCGTCTTCGGTCAACTTTGTCGCCTCGCATGACGGTTTCACACTGGCCGACACGACTCGCTACATTCAGCGCCACAATACCGCCAATGGCGAAGAAAACCGCGATGGGCACCACAGCAACTACAGCGACAATTTCGGTGTCGAGGGGGACAGCGATGATCCCGAGATAGTCGCCGCCCGTCAACAAAGGTTACGCAACATGCTGGCTACCGTTTTCCTGTCACAGGGAACTCCGATGTTACTGTCTGGCGACGAGGGCGGAAATTCGCAGAATGGCAACAACAACGCTTATTGTCAGGACAACCCGGTAAGTTGGATCGACTGGAGTACTATGGACGGTGACTTGGTCGAGTTTGCCTCAGCGTTATCAAGCTTCCGATCCAAGCATCCCGTTCTGAACCAGAACCGGTTCCTGCACGGCGCTAAACGATCGGACGGGCTGCCAGATGTCGAATGGCGTGCAATGGACGGATCTACCTTGAATTGGCGCGACCCGGGACTGTCCAGCCTGTGTCTAATTCTGCGCGGCTGTGCCGAATGCGTGGCAGGCGATGCCCTTTCCGATACAGTCCTTTTGGCCTTTAACCGAGAAGATGGGGAGTTGGAGCTGCAGTTGCCACCAAATGGTGAAAGTGTTTGGTGGCGAGAAATTGATACTTCGGTCGTTCGCCAGTCATCTCTTGAGATGGGCTCGCCGACGACGCGTATATCGGCAAATTCCGTAGTTGCTTTTGTCTTGAGAGAACGGTCTGCGGGTTGATGAGCAGCGACGACAAATTGCGACAGCTGGCGCAGGAGTGCGGTATTCACCTCGGCTATGACGCTTGGGACGGATCGCACCAGGCCACTTCACCGCCAACCCTGAAAGCTCTATTGCGTGCGTTGAACGTCGAAGTAGGCACGGAAAAATCCATTGGCGAAGAATTGCGGGCGCGCTGTTCCAGACGGACAGCCAGAACGTTACCCGTCGAGCAAGTCATTCTGGCAGAGGAGCCGTTTGAATTTGCGCTGACCAAACCTTGTGAATGGCATGTACTGGATGACCAAGGTCACGAAATGCAGGCGGGTCGAAGCGATACCAGTCTGACGCTGAAACCTCTGCCCGTTGGGTATTTCACATTGGTTACGCGTGGATCGGGCCCCTGTGAAGAAGTATTCCTGCTGAGCCGCCCGGCACACGCGCCGACAATTGCAGACTTGACCGGGTTGCAAAAGGCTTGGGGTGTGTCCGGTTCAGTTTTTGCGCTGCAGTCCCGAACAAACGGTGGATTGGGAAATTACGCGGATCTCGGTCAGGCGATGTCGCGCATCGGGCAGTCCGGCGCGACATATTTTGGGATCAATCCAGTCCACGCGTTGGGATGGGCGGCACATGATACAATCAGCCCTTATTCACCCAGTCACCGAGGTTTTTTGAACGTCGACCATATTGCGAGTGACACTCAGTTCGAAACCGGAACAATCGGCGAGCTGATTGATTACAAGGCTTTTCGTAGGCAACATCGCCCAGCACTAGAGGCGGACTATGAACGATTCTGCCAAAACGCGACAACCGCAGACCGCAGCAAACTTCAGGCCTTTTGCAAAGCTGAGGGCCTTGAACTGACCCGGTTTGCGACATTTGAAAGTACCAGCGAAACGCATGGTAGCGATTTCCGCAATTGGCCATCACAACTGCGTAAGCCCGAAGAAACTGCCCCGAAACCCCGGGACGGGTTCCACGCTTGGCTGCAATGGAAAGCTTCAAATCAGGTGGAAGCCGCCCAATTATGCGCAGTTCAATCCAGGATGGCGTTAGGTCTTTACCTAGACCTGGCGGTCGGCGCACGCCCCGGAGGCGCCGAGGTTTGGATGCATCAAGACCTGATCGCACGCGGCGTCTCAATCGGTGCTCCACCTGATCAGCTAAGTCCTGCCGGACAATCCTGGACATTGGCGGCTTACGCACCCAACAAACTTTCGGAAAACCGCTACGAACCCCTGCGGACATTGTTACGAAAACTGATGGCGCAGGCAGGGATCATCCGGATTGATCATGTTCTGGGCCTGATGCGCAGTTTCTGGGTGCCGGAGGATGGCAGTCCGGGCGCTTATGTATCACAGCCTTTCGAAGCGCTTCTTGCTGTTGTGGCTATCGAAGCCTCGTACAATCGCTGTTGCGTCGTTGGCGAGGATCTAGGGTTGGTACCTGTTGGATTTCGGGAGCGTCTTAAAGCATCGGGTCTCTACAGCTACGCGGTTTGGCAATTTGAAGGCACATCCGACGGCGCATTGCGGTCCGTTCAGGACTTACACCCGTTCACGATGGCCTGTTTTGGCACACACGATACTCCAACGATCAGGGGGTTCTGGCGCGGGCGAGATATCGAGTGGTGGCGTTCCATCGGATGGCTGTCGTCGGACGAGGCGATAGGGCTGCACGGCGCGCGGGCCATCCAGCGCAATTCACTACGTCAACACTCCAGCATTCCTCCGAGCGCGACGCTGGATGACGTCTGCCATGCAATCCATCGGGAATTGGGGAAGAGCCCGGCGGAGCTGGTTACGGTGCAATTAGACGATCTTCTGGGAAGCGAACAGGCCCAGAACCTGCCTGGCACGATAGACGAACATCCGAATTGGCGACGCCCCACATCTAAGGATGTCGAAACATTTGCCTGCGTTCAAAGTCTAAACAAAACCAGCAATTCGATGGGGTCGAAACGGAACCCAAGCGCTGTCCTTGAAGAAAAGGAAATTGATCCATGTCTATAGTATCACGTTCCTGCATACCGTTCTCTGGCCAAAAGCCGGGGACATCCGGACTGCGAAAAAAGACGCGTGTCTTTATGCAACCCGGCTATCTTGAGAGCTTTGTTCAATCTATCTTCAACGCTATCGGTGGCGCAAAGGGCAAGGACTTCGTTATCGGGGGCGACGGGCGGTTTTTCAATGCAGAAGCGATTCAGGAAATATTGCGCATGGCCGCGGCCAATGAAGCAAAGCGCGCGATCATCGGTCAGAATGGATTATTGTCAACACCTGCCGCGTCTAATCTGATCCGCAAGCGCGAGGCCGACGGCGGTTTTATTCTTTCGGCAAGTCACAACCCTGGTGGCATAGACGCGGACTTCGGTCTGAAGTTCAACGGTACCAATGGCGGTCCGGCCTCCGAGAGTCTGACAGAAAAATTCTACACGCATTCGCAGAACCTTAGCGAGTATACCACGCTGGACGCTGATGACATCGATCTCAGTCGAGTTGGCGTTTCAGAGCTTGAAGGCATGGTTGTGGAAGTTGTCGACCCGGTGGCAGATTACGCAGCACTGATGCGCGAGATCTTTGATTTCAACAGGATCAGGGCACTGCTTGCCGACGGATTCACCCTGAGTTTTGATGCAATGCACGCCGTAACGGGACCTTACGCCACCGCAATACTCGAGGATGAATTGGGCGCTCCGAAGGGGTCGGTTCTGAACGCAGTTCCTTCAGTCGATTTTGGCAAGGGGCATCCTGACCCCAATCCGATCTGGGCCAAGCCGCTGGTCGACTTGGTTATGTCTCCCGATGGTCCAGACTTTGCAGCGGCTTCGGATGGAGACGGCGACCGCAACATGATCCTGGGCAAAGGTATCTATGTCACGCCCTCCGATAGTCTTGCCGTGCTGGCCGCCAATGCCCACCTCGCCCCGGGTTATGTCAAGGGGTTGGCTGGGGTCGCCCGCTCGATGCCAACCAGCGCAGCCGTTGATCGTGTCGCTGAAGGGCTGGGGCTGGACTGTTATGAAACGCCAACGGGCTGGAAGTTCTTCGGAAACCTGCTGGACGCGGGCCGCATTACGCTATGCGGCGAGGAAAGCGCCGGCACCGGCTCGGACCACGTGCGCGAAAAGGACGGCTTGTGGGCCGTGCTGCTGTGGCTGAACATTCTGGCCGAGCGTCGGATTTCAGTTCGTGACGTGATGGTAGACCACTGGCAGACTTATGGCAGAAACTACTATTCACGGCACGATTACGAGGCCGTAGACAGCGCGAAGGCTTCTCAGATGATAGCTGATTTGACCGACCGGTTGCCGAAACTCCCGGGAAGTGAAGTGGGCCGCCTTGTTGTGGCAACTGCGGATCAGTTTTATTATAAAGATCCGGTGGATGGTTCGGTCGCCAAAAACCAGGGCATTCGCATTGTTTTCGAGAACGGTAGCCGCGGCGTGATCCGCCTATCGGGAACAGGGACAGACAATGCTACGATACGAGTTTATCTTGAGCAGTTTGTACCGAAAGATGGCGACCTGAAGGTGGAAACACAAACTGCTTTGCGCGACGTCTCAGACGCCTTGGCGCTGATTTCCAAGCTTCAAGAAAAATGTGGGCGTGCGTCACCGGATATAATGACCTAGTTTCATAGCGCCACACTGAAGGACGCGTTGGGGGGTGTTGTCAGAAGAACCTTTGCTTGAGCGGGGCAGGGCGGTTGCGTAGCTTTTGCATATGACCAGACCTGCCTCTTTCAAATACGTTAAGACCAGTCCCGAGATCATCCGTCTTGCGGTGATGCTGTACATCCGATTCCCGCTCTCGCTTCGGAATGCCGAAGATCTGCTGCACGAGCGAGGCATCGACGTGAGTCACGAAACTGTCCGATACTGGTGGAATAGGTTCGGGCCGATGTTTGCTGCTGAGATCAGACGGAAGCGTGTTCAGCAGCTGCGCGCGTTCTCCAAATGGAAGTGGCACGTGGACGAGGTCTTTGTGAAGGTGAATGGAAAGAGGCACTACCTCTGGCGGGCCATAGACCATGAGGGTGAAGTGCTGGAAGCAGTCGTCACCAAACGCCGAAACAAAGCTGCAGCACTGAAATTCCTCAAGAAATTGATGAAGCGGCACGGTTGCGCCGAAGAGATCGTCACAGATCGCTTCGCTTCCTACAAGGCTGCGCTCAGAGAAATGGGCGCGCTCGAAAAACAACAGACGGGCAGGTGGCTCAACAACCGCGTCGAGAACTCGCATCTTCCGTTCCGACGAAGAGAACGCGCGATGCAGCGTTTCAGGCGCATGCGAAGTTTACAGAAATTCGCCTCCGTACATTCCTCCGTATACAACCACTTCAACCAGGAAAGATCGCTGACCAGCCGAGACATCTTCAAGCTGACACGCACCGCCGCTCTTACCGAGTGGCGTCAGCTTTGTTCCGTATAAGTTCGCGGATTTGGCGGCAAACTGAGACTGGTTCGAATTCGTCTGACAGCACCTCTTTTGGCATCTCAGAGGCTGCGCTTTTATAGTTTAGTCAAGCGCGCGCAGACGCTTTAAAAGCGAGGAGGTATCCCAGCGTCCGCCCCCAAGTTTCTGAACATCCTTATAGAATTGATCAACCAGTGCGGTTACGGGCAGACTTGCGCCGGTTTCGTTGGCAGTATCAAGACAGATACCCAGATCCTTGCGCATCCAGTCCACCGCAAACCCGTAGTCGAAATGATCTTCGAGCATGGTTTCGTGTCTGTTGTCCATCTGCCAACTACCAGCGGCACCTTGGCTGATAACTTCTACTACAGAACGGCCATCAAGGCCCGCTTTCTCGGCGAAATGCAGCGCTTCGCTCAATCCCTGAACCAATCCTGCGATTGCGATTTGGTTGCTCATTTTTGTTAGTTGCCCGGCACCGCTCTCTCCAATTCGGCGACAAATTTTCGAGTATACTAGCATAATAGGTTCGACAGCGTCGTAAACGGGCTGATCGCCTCCACACATTATCGAAAGTACGCCGTTTTCTGCCCCGGCCTGACCGCCAGAGATTGGCGCGTCCACAAAGCCCAGGCTTTGTTCTTTAGCGGCCGCGTAGAGTTCATGTGTGACCTTGGCAGAGACGGTCGTGTGGTCAACAAGCGTTGAGCTCTGCGACATGCCACTAAATGCGCCGTCTGAACCAATACAAACGTTTCTGAGGTCATCGTCATTCCCGACACATGTCATGACGAACTCTGCGCCTTCGGCGGCTTCGCGGGGTGTCGCGCATGCAGAGCCACCATGCTCGGCGACCCAGGCATCGGCTTTTGCGGAAGTTCGATTGTAAACGGTAACGTCGTGCCCCGCCGCCTTCAAGTGACCGGCCATTGGATAACCCATTACGCCCAATCCGAGGAAAGCTAGTTTTGCCATTAAAGTGTCCTCTTCTACAAAAGGTCTCGGGGCGTTTCGCCCGCAAAGAACGCGTCTAAGTTGTCTAACGCGCGAAAGCCCATTGCATCGCGGGTTTTCCTCGTTGCGCTTCCAATATGCGGCAACATGAAGATGTTCTCGTACGCGGCGAACTTTGGATTACCACCCGGTTCTGTCTTGAAACAGTCGAGGCCTGCCGCGGACAACTTTCCGGTTTCGATCGCGTCCAACAGCGCATCTTCGTCAACAAGGGCGCCGCGGGCGGAATTCACGAGTATTGCTCCGTTCGACAGCTTGGCCAAACGTTTGGTGTTCATCAGGTCAAGAGTTTCCGGGGTGGCAGGGCAATGAAGTGACAGGAAGTCGGCGACTGGTAGCAGAGTGTCGATGGTTTCATGGTAAATTGCTCCGCATTCCTGGTCGAACGACAAGCGGGTACGGTTGAAATAATGGATTTCCATATCAAACCCGCGGGCTTTTTCTGCGAAAGCCCGACCCACGCGCCCCATCCCGATGATGCCGAGGCGCGCACCTGTGACTTGCTTGCCAACCATGAAAGTTGGGCTCCAACTGTCCCAGGTGCCCGACCGCATTAGGCGATCGCCTCGAACCGCGTGTCGCGCCGCTCCGAGCATAAGCAGCATAGCCAATTCTGCCGTTGCATCAGAAAGGACATCGGGTGTGTTTGTCACCGCAATTCCTTTTGCCGCTAAGGCCGGAAGATCGCAGTGATCAACGCCCACGGAATGGTTTGCAACAATCTTCAGGCGCGGGTCTAGCTGCGACACGACTTCGCGTGAGAAATGCTCTGAATGGCATGGCATCATCGCGTCGACTTTCGCACTCATGGCGATGATTTCTTCCGCAGTGCCTGGTGTGTCGGCTTCGTTGATGATTACGTCATAGTCCCGGCGCGCGCGATCGACGGTTGCGTCGGAGAGCCGACGTGGAAGCCAGAGGACTGGTTTATCGCTCATTG
The DNA here is from genome assembly GCF_056536985.1 of Ruegeria sp. CH8. Classification (NCBI taxonomy): domain Bacteria; kingdom Pseudomonadati; phylum Pseudomonadota; class Alphaproteobacteria; order Rhodobacterales; family Roseobacteraceae; genus Ruegeria; species Ruegeria sp. CH8. The sequence goes on from NZ_JBQFQR010000038.1 coordinate 24,365, forward strand.
GGTCAGTCCTTTTTGATTGCGTCTTCCCATAAGTTGTAAAGCGCCAGTGCTATGACGAAGACTGCGATACACACGAATGGCAAACCGCCCCAGAACCCGGCAAATCCTGTCGAGATACTGTGCGCGAGACCAAGAACGAAAACCATCATAAGGCCGGTGCCAATTATGCCCATGAGAATGTTTGTCAGACGTGACATACGTTTTACTCTCCCTTTTGTTCCTGCGCTCTTAAGTTGCGTTGAACCCAGGATGCCGTGCGCATAAGCCGGTCATCCTCTTCGATAGCCCCAATCAGCTGGACGCCGATGGGCAGGTCGTTCTGCCCGACCAACAAAGGCAGCGTGAGGCATGGCAAACCCGCAAGTGTCCAAGTCAGACAGAAAACGGAATCGCCGGTGTGCCCCGCACTCAGTGGAACAGCTTCGCCTGTAGCTGCCGGGGCCAAGATTGCGTCGAATTCGTTGAAATACTCTGCAAAAAAGCCTTGAGCAGATGCCATGACGGACAAGGCTTCTTCGTATTGGGCCTCGCTGATATCTGCGCCGCGGTTTATTGCGGATTGCATCTCGGCACTGATTTCCGACCAATGGGCATCCGAAATTTCCATCATATTCTGACGAATTTCGTAGTCATAGATCGTTTTGTGTACGTTGATTAGATCAGCGAGTTGAGGGGAGGCCGAAAAGCGATCGACCCGGCCGCCTAGGCTTTCAATCACCGCATTCAGGCCATCTAGGGCATCTGTATTGAGGCGGTCGTTGAACGGAAAATCAAGCCAGGCAATGTTCGGCTCGACCGGAACATCCGCCTGAGCGCCGGTCAGCATTTCCGCACGCGGCCGAGCGAAGCTGGCAGGGTCGCTTTGGTCATATCCGGCCACCACGTCCGCCAGCAAAGCGATATCCTCAAGCGAGTTGGCAAAACCCCCTACGTGATCCAAAGAAATCGACGTCCTGAAAACCCCGCTGCGCGAGATCATTCCACGGGTCGGCTTGAAGCCGTATACGCCGCAGAAAGAGGCTGGACGGATGACCGACCCTCCGGTCTGTGTACCAATAGCCAAAGGTACGTGTCTGGCCGCAACGGCTGCGGCTGATCCGCTTGATGACCCCCCAGGTGTCCTATTCGGGTCGAATGGGTTGGTGGTGTCGGTCGGATGCATAAAGGCAAACTCGGTTGTCTTGGTTTTGCCCATGATGACAGCGCCAGACTCTCGAAGTCGTTCGACTAGCCTTGCATCAGTTTCAGGTTGCCGACCTGCAAAGATAGGTGTCCCTCGCTGGGTGGGCATATCCTTTGTGTCGACAATGTCCTTCAACGCTACGGGCACGCCATGCAGTGGACCAGTCGCCCGGCCCACCTTTCGGATGCGGTCCATCTCGCGCGCCTGATCCAGCGCTAAGCCTGCGTCAAGGTAAGCCCAGGCGCGTATAACACTGTCGGTTTCCTCGATACGCTTCAGGCAGTCTTCAACCAGTGCTTCGGAAGAAAAACGTCCGTCTCGAATGCCCTCGGCGGATTGGACCGCCGAGAACAATGACAGATCATGCTTGCTCATGGCACCCAAACCCCAAACAGGTAGTCAGGCAACCAAAGCGCGATGCCCGGGAACTGGTACATCAACACCATGCAAAGGATCACGATGGCCAGATAGGGCATCAGACCTTTGAAGATCTCCATCAGTTGGATCTGGTTCTTGAGAACCCCTTTTAGGTAGTACGCTGACATGGCCATCGGCGGTGTCAGGAACGAGGTCTGCAGGTTCAGGGCAACCAGCATTGCGAAGAAATACGGGTTCACCCCAAACGTTTCCAGCATCGGTAAAAAGATTGGCACGAAGATAATCAGGATCTCGGACCACTCCAGTGGCCACCCCAGCAGGAAAATGATCAACTGGGCAAGGACCAAGAATTGCCAAGGTTGAAGGTTCATTCCAACGACCCAATGCTCAATCACATCATGACCACCGAGATAGGAAAAAATCGAGGCAAAGGTCCACGATCCTACAAACAACCAGCACACCATTGCGGTAGCCTTGGCCGTAAGGAAGACACTTTGTTTGACCTTGTCCCAGGTAAGTGACCGATAGAGCACCGCCAGCACCAGTCCGCCTAGTGCACCCATCGCTGCAGCTTCAGCCGGTGTCGCGAGCCCGCCTAGGATTGAACCGAGCACCAGCATGATTAGAACCGTCAACGGCACAAACGACACCAGCAGGTCCATATATATTTGCCGTTTTGGCGGAATATCATCTTCCTGTGGCTTAGGTGCCAGCGACGGATTGAGCCACACACGCACCATCACGTAAACGATATAGAGTCCCGCCAGCATGAGGCCCGGGAAAACGGCAGCAGCGTACAAACGCAAAGGTGAAAGCTCTGCAATTGCGGCGTAGACAATCAGCATGATCGATGGCGGGATCAGAATCCCCAACGTCCCGCCGGCGCAGATTACACCAGAGGCGAAGCTGCGTTGATATCCGGCATTGGCCATCGCCGGATAGGCCAGCAGGCCCATCAGGGTGACAACCGCACCAACAATCCCGGACGCCGTCGAAAAAACGGCACAGGTCAGAAGCGCGGCGATGGCCAATGACCCGGGCAGATTTCGGGCCGCCATGTAAAGCGAGAAGAACAGGCGATCGACGATATTCGCTCTTTCGACCACGTATCCCATGAATAAGAACAATGGGATGGCAACAAGCGTGTCGTTCTCCATCACTGAATAGGTGTTCTGGTTGAGAAGATAGAAGATGTTGTTGTTGAAGATGTCCGCAATGCTCTCTGGAGCAGATTGGTAGTAGGCGTAATACCCGAAACCAACACCCATGGCGAGCAACGTGAACGCGATTGGAAAGCCCAGCAACACCAAAAGAATGAAGAGGCTGAGCATCATGATGGCGACTTGTGGATCAGTCATCGCTGCGGCCTCCTTCTTTCCTGCCCGTCGTCCGAATTTTGTCGATGGTCTCTTCCATCAACATGTCCTCGGTTTCGCGCACGTCATCTAACCGCTCAAGCCAGACACCGTTTCGCATTGCCAACCAGCACCGTGCCATCTCTGCAAGGCCTTGTAGCATCAGCAAGAAACCAGCAACTGGGATCAGGGTTTTGAAAAAGTAGATTTGGATTCGGGCAGGGCTGTTCCAACTGACCTCTTCATAGCGCCAGCTGTCTTTGGCGATTTCCCAGCCATACCAGAACAAGGCGAACATGCCAGGGAAGAAGAAGAGAATGTACAGAACGAAATCAACGCGCGCCTGCCAACGGACAGAGAACAACCGATAAAGAACGTCGCCGCGGACATGTGCATCTTGTGCCAAAGCATACGCCCCGGCCATCAGGAACAAAGCGCCATACATCTGCACCATCATGTCGAACGCCCAGACGGTTGGCTTGTTCAGCACGTACCGGACGAACACTTCGTAAGACACGGAAAGTGTCAGGATAAGGATGCACCATCCGAAGGCTTTGCCGACCCACTGGCTTAGCCCTTCGATGGCGTGGATTGTCTTGATCAAGGTAAGTTCCTCGCCTGTTCTGCCCGGAGTTCAGGAGGCCGCGCAAATACGCGACTTCCCGTTTTCAGAGATCGTCAGGCCTCAACCGAAATAATGCTTATAGGCCAGTTTGTAGTCCGGCTGGTTCAGGTTGAGGTAGTTCATTACGTTCTTCGCGTAAGCCTTTTGGCTTTCGACAACTTTGGCGAAGAAGGGATCTTCGTTCGAGATCCGATCGACCACAACGTCCCATGCATCCAACTGAGCTTGCATCACGCTGTCTGGTGTCCGATACACGTTCACGCCCTGCTCTTCGGCCAACGTTACCAAATCATCAGCGTAACGCTTGGTGTTGTGCCAATAGAAATTGGAGTTTTCGGCCTCGGATGCGTATTTGAGGATCGCCTGAAGTTCAGGGGCCAGAGCGTTGTACTTATCCTTGTTGAAGGTGACTTCAAAAAACTCCTGACTTTGGTGGAACGAGGCCAGGTGATAATGCTTGGACACGTCCTGCATACCAAAGTCACGGTCGGAGGTCGGGTTGTTAAATTCAGCCGCGTCAATCAGACCGGATTTCATCGCAGGCTGGATTTCACCACCCGGCAGCTGTACGACCGACATGCCCATCTCAAGCAGAACATCTGCCGCCAAGCCAACGGTGCGATACTTCAGACCGTTCATCTGGTCAGAGCCTGTGATCTCTTCCTTGAACCAGCCCAGCGGCTGTGCCGGCATTGGCGAGTTGAAGAATGAAACGACGTTCAATCCGAGTATTCCCATCAATTCATCGAACAGTTCCTGCCCGCCGCCGTAATTTACCCAACCCAGGACTTCTTGGCTGGACCATCCAAAGCAGGGTCCCGTTCCAAACAGCGACGCTGTCTTGGATTTCGAATACCAATAAGCTGGTACGTAATGCGCTGCGTCCAGAACGCCGCGATGAACCGCGTCCTGCATTTGGCTTGTTTTTACAACCGAGTTCACAGGTAGCAGTTCGATCGTTAGCTTGCCGCCGGACATTTCGTTAACGCGATTTACGTAGGATTGTGCATTTTCAAGAAAGATGCCGCCGCCCCAAGCAGCCTGCATCTTGAGATTAGTTCCTTCCTGCGCATGGACCGCCGGGGCTGCAAGCGCACCAGCGCCCACAACAGCGGAACCACGCAGAAAATTTCTGCGATTCAAAGATTTTGTCATGTTTCCTCCCTTAACTGCGCCATTTCCGTTTATTGCTTCGGTGTTGGCGCCAATCCGCCTTTCAGCGAATGCGAGTAACGATAAGCCAGATTTCAAAATTTTCAAAATATTTTGGAATATCCTTCTCTTTATGGCGTTAAGTTGTCTTAATATATTGAAATTAAACGATTAATAATTTTCATTTTTTTGCAATCCCTGTCGAGCTAGAATCTTAAGCTAGGAAGCAGAGCATTGGTTTCACTGATTATGAACGAACACAAAACCGCCAATCGTCGAGGACGCCCGCGCCTCAAGGCGAATGAAGAGAAGGTCGTCGCAGCCCCCGTTGGTGCACTTGATCGAGGTATTCGTGTTCTGATTTTTCTGGCTGACGCGCGCTCTTCTACGCTTGCCGAAGTTTCCAAAGTTACGCAAATACCACCCGCAACAGTACACAGGCTTCTGACAACACTTCAGCAGCGTGGCATGGTTGTTCATGATGTTGAGAAGGGTAAATGGCGCATTGGCCCGCAAGCTTATCGCATTGGCAGCACCTTTGAAGAAGGGTCAAACTTGCTGGAGGTTGCACCGCCAGTGATGAGGACGCTTTCAGAAGAGACCGGGGAGACTGCAAATCTGGCAATCGAAGAAGGTGGGCAGTTGCTCTTCCTTATCCAAGTTGAATCCGACAATCCGATAAGGGCATCTTTCAAGAACGGTACGGCCGCTTTTTTTCACACATCAGGTGTGGGTAAAGCCATTATGGCCTTTATGGAAGAGGCCGAATTAGAGAGCCTATTGGCGCCGCTAACATTGGTAAGTCAGACGCCCAATTCAATTACAGACACACAGGAGTTGAGGGCGGAGCTACATGAGTCCAGGCAACGGGGTTGGGCATTGGACGACGAAGAACGTTTCCCTGGGATGCGTTGTATCGCAGCCCCTGTTTTTGACTCTTTAGGAAAGGTTGTTGCGGGCGTTTCGGTATCGGGTCCGATTACAAGATTCCCCGACAGCGAGCTTGAAATCCTGGCGGCATCGGTCGTCAAAGCTGCTGCAAAAATCTCAGAAAAACTTCAAAGCCAGTCGTTTGAAAGTTAGCTACATTACAATTAGCCTTCTGTTTTCGATTTGTGCGACTTTTGTACTGTCAGCGAGAAGATTCGACATTGGATCGGTTTTTTGTGAGCGTCCGTTGTCCTGATCAAACCCGTTGTTCGTAAGGCGCTCTCGCCTCTGTTACGATGATTCAAGCAACGCGGGAGATTCGAGTTTAACTATAATGAACTCGCGCCCGCGAGTTGCCAAGATTTCGCGCGTATTGCGCGCTTCTCGCTCATGCAGAAATAAGTCTTATCCGATCTTGGCTTATTCCTACACACCCCGCGGTCTGCAGTGCATCTATCATCCGAGTAATTTCCCTCATTCGGTCGCGCAAGAACGTGTGCTTAGAACCCATGACGGTCTTTTACTAGACAAGCATCTTGAACTGTTTTTTTGGCCGGGAGTTCCAGCAGATGAATAATTTTCGCTCCGGTCTTGTCAGAAGAACTTTGGTTGAGCGGGGCAGGGTGGTTGCGTAGCTTTTGCCCATGACCAGGCCTGCCTCAATCAAGTACTTCAAAACCAGTCCCGAGATCATCCGC
>NZ_JBQFQR010000039.1:0-30395 GCF_056536985.1 Ruegeria sp. CH8
ACGATACGGCGTGGCATCAGCGAGCGGTTTCGAAACCAGCCCGCCACACCCTCGGGATTGGGGTGGGCAAGCGCCGCGCGCGATAGTCTTGCCATCGCGATCCACAACACAGATCGAAATCTCTTTCAGCGAAACATCCTGGCCCGCATAGTGTTCCATAGGTCGTCCTCCTCACGGCTTTTATCCATGAGGTCAACATACCGGACCTCGTTCGCCCCGGATAGCGACCGCCGCAATCACACCATGTCTTGGGGGCTGTACTTCTTTGGCGCATCACGCCACCGTAACCCGATGCGATTGATGGAGATAATCCCGCTCAGCACTCTCTTGTCATCGACCCGCGGTCTGCCATGCGACCGTGGAAAAATAGGGCTCAAAGCGCGCCATCTGCGTGTCCGAAAACCAGAAAAGGTAGCTCATGTCACCGCTCCGTTTTCCGAGCCGTGAATCATGTCGCGCCTTGAAAATCAATGCATCCTGACCCTAGCTCAAGTTTGTCTGACAGAACCCTCCAGGGACCCGAGGAACAAAGACATTGAAAGAAAGGCGGTAACTGTGATGGTGCTGACAGTGCCCTCGTATGATATGTTTTCTTGACTCATTGAAATGTTAGCTCAATATTAGAAAGTAACCATACGGTTACAATAATGCCATTATGGAGGAAGGCATGAACAACGTAATCCGGACATTGAAACTCACGACAGCAGTCGCTGCGTTTTCCGTTACGGCTGCACACGCCGAAGATGTGGAAGTGCTTCACTGGTGGACTTCGGGCGGCGAAGCAGCCGCGCTGAATGTGCTCAAACAAGATTTGGAAACCCAGGGCATCGGCTGGCAGGATATGCCGGTTGCGGGTGGCGGTGGCACCGAAGCGATGACCGTTCTGCGGGCCAGGGTTACGGCTGGTGATCCGCCCACAGCGGTTCAGGCACTGGGTTTCGACATTCTGGACTGGGGGAACCAGGGCGCGTTGGCAAACCTCAACGATCTGGCCGCCCAAGAAGGTTGGGATGAGGTTGTGCCCGAAGCGTTGCAATTCTTTGCGAAAGTCGATGACAAGTGGATTTCGGCGCCTGTCAATGTGCACTCGACCAACTGGGTCTGGGCCAACAAATCCGTGCTTGACGCCAACGGAATTGCCGTTCCTGAAACCTGGGAAGACTTTGTAGCCGCGGTTGAAGCCCTCAAAGCGGCGGGCATCACGCCGATTGCCCATGGCGGTCAAGCCTGGCAGGATGCGACCGTGTTCGATGCGGTAGCCATGTCCACGGGTGGGCCAGAGTTCTACAAAGCGGCCTTCATCGACCTTGATGAAGAGACGCTGGGTTCGGACACAATGAAAGAGGCCTTTGACCGGATGGCGTTCATTCGCGACAACGTCGACGACAACTTCTCGGGCCGAGATTGGAACCTAGCGACGGCGATGGTCATCAATGGGGAAGCCGGTTTCCAGATGATGGGTGACTGGGCGAAAGGTGAGTTCCTGAATGCGGGCAAGGTCCCGGGCGAAGATTTCCTGTGTTTCCGGTTCCCGGGCACTCAGGACCAGGTCACATTCAATGCGGACCAGTTCATGATGTTCGATCAGGGCGGTGCAGTTTCGGAAGAGCAGGCCGCGTTGGCCAGCGCAATCCTGTCACCGTCCTTCCAAATCGCGTTCAACAAGGTAAAGGGATCGGTCCCGGCCCGCACGGACGTTGATGGAAGCGAGCTGGACGCGTGTGGTCAGCAAGGTATGAAGGATCTCGCGGCGGCGGCATCTTCGGGCAACCTGTTTGGCTCAATGGCGCATGGTCATGCGGCTCCGGCCTCGGTGAAGAACGCGGTTTATGACGTGGTTACTGCGCATTTCAACGGCGAGTATGACAGCGAAACAGCTGTGCTGGAGCTGGTCGACGCGGTGTCGATCGCCAAGTGATCCAACTGAGCGGGGCGACCGATCCCAGTCGCCCCGCACTGCCTTGAATTTCATGTAACCTGCTCTCAGGAGTGTTGCCATGTCCACGGCTGCCGAGGCGGATTTCAAAACCCGTCTACAGAACTGGATTCCCAAGCTTGTCCTGTCGCCTTCCTTGGCAATGGTCCTGATATTTGTCTACGGGTTCATACTGTTCACGGTCTATGTGTCGTTCACGGACAGCCGTATTCTGCCCTTCGTGGACAAGGAAGGGCAGCGCACATTCGACCTCATCGGGCTGACGAACTACGAAAAATTGTTCAAACTGTCCCATTGGGAAATCGCGTTGACGAACATGGCCGTCTTTGCCGGCCTGTACATTGTTGTCTGTACGCTCATCGGCCTGACTTTGGCCATCCTGCTGGACCAGAAGATCAGAGGCGAAGGTTTCTTACGTCCGCTGTACCTCTATCCCATGGCGCTGAGTTTCATCGTGACCGGCACGGCGTGGAAATGGTTTCTCGACCCAGGCATCGGTCTTGAAAACATCGTGCAGGCCTGGGGGTGGGAAAACTTCGAATTCGACTGGATCAAGAACCGAGACTTCGCGATCTACACCGTTGTTCTTGCAGCCGTCTGGCAGACCTCGGGTTTTGTTATGGCCATGTTTCTGGCGGGGCTACGCGGGATCGACAATGAAATCCTGAAAGCCGCGCAAATGGACGGGGCGTCAAACTGGAATCTTTACCGCCGCATCATCATCCCGCAACTCAGACCCGCGTTTCTTTCGGCGTTCGTGATCCTTGCGCATCTGGCAATCAAAACATTCGATCTGGTCATTGCAATGACCGGGGGCGGTCCCGGCAGGGCGACCGAACTGCCTGCCACGTTCATGTATTCCTACACGTTCAGCCGCAACCAAATGGGGATCGGTGCGTCATCGGCCGTGATTATGCTGATCACGATTGCGGCGATCATGATCCCCTACCTGTACGCCGAGTTGAAGGAGAAGAAGTGATGGCTGTCGCAAGCTCTGATACCGCCATCCGTACGGGTCGTTTCACGCGCACACTTATCTATGTGGTGCTGCTTCTGTTCGTGCTGTTCTACATGCTGCCGCTGTACATCATGGTCGTGAATTCAATGAAGCCGCTTTCTGAAATCACCGGCGGTGGCATGATGTCCCTTCCAAGCGCCTTCACTCTGGAACCCTGGGCAAAGGCCTGGTCCACCGCGCAGGTCGGGGTCGAACCGACAGGGCTTCGCCCCTATTTCTGGAACTCGATTTCAATGGTTGTTCCAGCCGTTGCCATCTCAACGGTTCTTGGGGCATTGAACGGGTACATTCTGACAAAATGGAGGTTCCGCGGCGACACCATCCTGTTTGGGTTGATGTTGTTTTCGTGCTTTATCCCGTTCCAAATCGTTCTGATTCCGATGGCGGCAATCCTTGGCATTCTGGGCCTTTCCGGCACAACCGCGGGGCTGGTTCTGGTCCATGTGGTTTATGGCGTGGGCTTCTCGACCCTGTATTTCCGAAATTACTATGCGGCTTTTCCAACCGAGTTGGTTCGGGCCGCACAAATCGATGGCGCCGGTTTCTTTCAGATCTTCTGGCGCATCCTTCTGCCATCCTCAGGCCCGATCATCGTGGTTTGTGTGATCTGGCAATTCACCAACATCTGGAACGACTTCCTGTTTGGAGCGTCCTTCGCCTCGGGTGATGGTGCGCCAATGACAGTCGCCCTGAACAACCTTGTGCAAAGCTCAACCGGCGTAAAGGAATATAACGTCCATTTTGCCGGTGCGATCCTTGCCGCAATGCCAACCCTGCTCGTCTACATCGTTGCCGGACGCTATTTCGTGCGCGGCCTGATGGCGGGCTCTGTTAAGGGGTAACCAATGGGTTTTCTCGATATCGATAACGTCACCAAATCCTATGGCGCCATCGAAGTGCTGCATAAGGTCAACATCGCGGTGGAAGAAGGTGAGTTTCTGGTGCTTGTTGGACCCTCGGGTTGCGGCAAGTCCACGCTGTTGAACATGATTGCGGGCCTGGAGGACATCACTTCGGGGGAAATCCGGATCAAAGACGCGCGCATGAACGGGGTGCATCCGTCCAACCGCAATATCGCGATGGTGTTCCAGTCCTACGCGCTTTATCCGAATATGACGGTTGGCCAGAACATCACCTTTGGCCTGGAGATGCACGGAGTTCCAAAGGCCGAGCGTGAAAAAGCCATGGCTGACGTCGCCAAATTGCTGCAGATTGAGCAGCTCCTGGATCGCAAACCGGGTCAACTGTCAGGTGGTCAGCGTCAGCGTGTGGCTATGGGTCGAGCGCTGGTGCGAAACCCCGATGTGTTTCTGTTCGATGAGCCCTTGTCCAATCTCGATGCCAAGTTGCGTGTCGATATGCGCACAGAAATAAAAAAGCTGCACCAAAACCTTGGAACAACAATCGTCTACGTGACCCACGACCAGATCGAGGCAATGACCCTTTCCACCCGGATCGCTGTCATGAATGGCGGGTATGTTCAGCAACTGGGTACGCCGAAGGAAATCTACGATACACCTTCGAACTTATTCGTGGCCACGTTTATGGGCTCTCCTTCGATGAACCTGATCCGGACAAAGATCCAAGTTGAAGGCGCTGCGGTATACGCGATCACACAAAATGATCGCGGTGAGGAAGTGCGGCTTGCCCTTTACGCTCCTTCGGACGCGATAAAGTCGTATGACGGCAAAGACGTGATATTGGGTATCCGCCCCGAGGCCCTGACTGATGTGGAAGGCGCAGATCACCGGTCATCGCATATCGAGTCGATCCGAAACACGGTGACAGTGACCGAGCCCGCAGGCTCGGACACGTTCGTGGCCACGACTATCGGAGGCGCCGAATGCGTCGCCCGCATGCGCGCGGACGCAGAGGTATTACCCGGTCAACAGGCCGAGTTTGCTTTCAACATGGAAAAGGCGGTTGTGTTCGACCCGGAATCCGAGAATAGAATCCTATGAATCCCCAGGGGGCCTTGTCAGAAGAATTTGGCTTGAGGCGGGCAGGACGCGCTCGTATCCTTCAAGCATGAATAAACGGTCGCCCTTCAAGTACTTCAAGACCAGTCCCGAGATCATTCGTTTGGCGGTGATGCATTATTTTCGGTTCCCACTATCACTTCGAAATGTGGAAGATCTGTTGCACGAACGCGGCATTGAAGTGAGCCACGAGACAGTGCGGTGTTGGTGGAACCGTTTCGGTCCGATGTTCGCGGCTGAGATCCGGAGAAATTGGGTCCAGCAGCTGCGGGCATACTCAAAATCGAAATGGCATGTCGGCGAAGTCTTCGTAAAGGTAGACGGTCGGCGGCACTACCTGTGGCGAGCCGTTGATCACGAAGGCGAGGAGCTTGAAGCCATTGTCACCAAACGTCGAAATAAGCAGGCAGTACTGAAATTTCTCAAGAAATTGATGCGACGACACGGTGCTGCGGATGAAGTTGTCACCGATCGCTTCGCGTCATACCGAGCCGCGCTCAGAGATCTCGGTGCGACGGAAAAGCAGAAGACGGGCAGGTGGCTTAACAACCGGGTTGAGGACTCACACCTTGGTACTGTCAGACAAAACAAGTTTGAGGTGGGCAGGGGGCTAGTCTAGCGTCCCATCATGAAAAAGAAATCCCCGTTTCGATCCTTCAAGACCAGCCCGGAGATCATTCGTTTGGCCGTGATGTTGTATGTTCGGTTCCCTCTGTCGCTTCGAAATGTGGAAGATTTGCTGCATGAGCGCGGGGTCGACGTCAGCCATGAAGTGGTTCGATACTGGTGGCACCGGTTTGGTCCGATGTTCGCGTCAGAGATCAAAAAAAGACGCATTGCCGGCATGAAGTCGAGCCAGTTGCGCTGGCATCTGGACGAGATGTTCGTGAAGATTAATGGTGAACGGCACTACTTGTGGCGGGCTGTCGACCACGAGGGTGAAGTCCTTGAAAGCTATGTCATTTAGACGCGGGACAAGAAAGCGATCCTGAAATTATTAGGAAAATCAATGAGAAAGCACGGTCGCCCGGAAGTGACCGTGACCGACAGGCTCCGTTCATATGGTGCCGCATTGCGGGAGCTGGGTATCGCAGATCTCCAGGAAACGGGCCGGTGGCTGAACAACCGTGCTGAAAATTCTCACCTTCCTTTTCGACGACGAGAACGAGCCATGCTCCGTTTCCGGCGGATGCGAAGTTTGCAGAAATTCGCCTCTGTCCACGCCTCTATCTATAACCTGTTCAATTCGGTACGCAGCCTCTACTCCAGACCCAACTTTAAGCTGAACCGTGCCGCTGCTCTCTCCGAGTGGCGCGGTCTTTGCGCGGAATAAGGGGCAGTCATCCTGTCCTTACAGAGACTGGTTCGAATTTGTCTGACAGCACCTCTACCATGCTGAGGCGTCGGGATATGCCCACAGCCAGATTTTACTCTAACTTGACCCAAGTCGCATTTTTTGAAGAGCTTTGCACGCACGCCGCCACAAACTTGACCCCATTAAGCCCGTCATGAACCGTTGGATAAACAACCGACGCGTCAGGTGAAATCCCATTACGGAAAGCTTGGATCGCCTCAGCAGCCTCTCCATAGATATTTGCGAACCCCTCAAGATATCCTTCGGGATGGCCCGGAGGAACTCTGCTCACCCGATTGGCAGTGTCACCAGCTCCAGCTCCATTTCGGGTGATCAGACGCTTTGGTTCGTTGTAAGGCGTAAACCAGAGATAGTTGGGATCTTCCTGGGCCCACTCCAGGCCACCTTTTTCGCCATAGACCCGCAAACGAAGTGCGTTTTCATTACCGGGAGCCACCTGAGAAGACCACAGCATGCCTCGCGCTCCGCCCTCGAAGCGAAGCAAGACATGCGCGTTGTCGTCGACTTTGCGCCCCGGCACAAAGGCTTGCAGGTCCGCCGCCAAGCTCTCCGCCTTCAGCCCGGTTACAAAGCAAGCGAGGTTGTAAGCATGGGTTCCGATGTCGCCGGTTGATCCACCTGCGCCCGAGCGTTCTGGATCGGTTCGCCACTCTGCCTGTTTGAAATCTTGCTGCTCGGTCAACCAGTCCTGCGGGTACTCAACCTGAACAACGCGAATCTTGCCAATTTCTCCGTTAGCAACCATTTCACGTGCCTGCCGGACCATTGGATAGCCCGTATAGTTATGGGTCAGAATGAATAGGGCATTCGCGCTTTCCGCTGCTTTGACCAGCTTTTTTGCATCGGCAAGAGTCGAGGTGAGTGGCTTGTCACAAATTACGTGAATACCGCGTTTCAGGAACTCGCGCGCGGCTGCATAGTGGACGTGATTTGGCGTGACAATTGAGACCGCCTCAATCCCGGATTTCAGCCGGGCTTCCCTTATCGCCATTTGTTTGAAGTCTTCGTAGACCCGTTCGAGTCCCAATGCCCGTCCACTTTCAAGAGATTTCTCTGGTGTCGAAGACAAAGCGCCGGCGACCAGTTCAAACTTGTCGTCCAATCGCGCCGCAATTCGATGTACTCCGCCTATGAAGGCGTCGTTTCCACCGCCAACCATGCCAAGGCGAATGCGGCCCGAAGTTTCATCACTGCGTCCCGTTACCATCACTCGATCCCCAGCATTTTGCGATTGGCCGCGTCGTCTGCGCCACCGTCGGCGAAGTCATCAAAGGCTTTTTCAGTCACACGGATAATGTGATCTGACACAAACTGAGCGCCTTCACGCGCTCCATCCTCGGGGTGTTTGAGGCAGCATTCCCATTCGACCACAGCCCAGCCATCAAAATCATTCGCCGCCATTTTTGAGAAAACTGCACCGAAATCCACTTGGCCATCACCAAGCGAACGGAACCTCCCGGCACGATCAACCCAGCTTTGATAACCAGAATAAACACCCTGCCGGCCGGTCGGGTTAAACTCAGCATCTTTCACATGGAACATTCGAATCCGATCTTTGTAGATGTCGATATTGTCCAGATAGTCGAGGCATTGCAGCACGTAGTGCGACGGGTCGTATAGCATGCAGGCCCGTGGGTGATTTCCCGTCCGTTCCAGAAACATCTCGTACGTCACGCCATCGTGGAGGTCCTCTCCGGGGTGAATTTCGTAGCAGACATCAACGCCGCATTCATCGGCGTGATTCAGGATGGGCACCCAACGACGAGCGAGCTCATCAAACGCCGTTTCGATCAAGCCAGCAGGGCGCTGGGGCCATGGGTAAACATAGGGCCATGCCAACGCGCCTGAGAATGTCGCATGTGCCGAAATGCCCAGATTTTTCGAAGCGGATAGCGCTTTTTTGACCTGGTCTACTGCCCATTCTTGTCGGGCTTTTGGGTTTCCCCTGACGCTTTCAGCCGCAAAGCCATCAAACGCACTGTCATAGGCTGGGTGAACGGCCACAAGCTGGCCCTGAAGGTGCGTTGAAAGTTCGGTGACTTCGACACCATTTTCCTTGGCTTTGCCTTTGAAGTCATCGCAATAACCGGTGCTGGACGCGGCCTGTTCGAGGTCGAATATCCGGCCGTCCCAACTGGGGACCTGAACACCTTTGTATCCACAGTCAGCCGCCCATTTGGTGATCGTGTCCCACGAATTGAATGGTGCTTCGTCCCCCGCGAATTGCGCAAGAAACAAAGCTGGACCTTTGATCGTCTTCATAAAATTTCCTCCCCAAAACCTAAGCCTCTATGGCGGTAAATTTTCCTTCAGATAGATGTCGATACGGATGCGTTCCTGCGCCTTGTTGAATGGAACTTTGTCTGAAGTCGCACGCAGCAGACGGACGGCTGAACGAACAATGTGCCCAGTGTCTTGCGAGATAAGGGCGTCAAATGTACCGAGCGTAAGCGCCTCACGACTAAGAGGAGTAAGCTCATGAGCTATAATTACCAGATCTTTGCTGAGCTTGTTCTCTGAAAGAAATTGAATCAGGCCTGCATTGCCCGCAGCTGACGAGTATATTCCGACCAGATCGGGGTAGGTTTCAAAGATTTCGGGCATCATCTTGTAAATCAGGTTCGGGTCATCCCGGCCTTCGACAGACGCTACGACTTCGAGGTGCGGAAATTCCTCAGCCACAACAAGATCAAAGCCCTGGCGACGCTCTAGGTGGTCACGTGCCAAACGAGAGCCTGTAAGAACCAAGACCTTGCCGTCGCGATGAACAAATCGTCCCATCAGTTGAGCGGCGGTTCGTCCTGCCGAAACATTATCAATTCCGACAAAGTGGTCTCGCTCAGAGCTCGGCAAGTCAGACACCAAGGCAACAACCGGAACGCCTTTGTCCCTGAGCCTTTTTACAGCGTCGCGGACAGAAGGCGTTTCGGGCCCGAAAACGGCGACTCCATCAACATCCAAACTGTCGACAGCATCCAAAATGTTGACGATATCTTGCGGCTCGAACGGAGCGACGTTCTTTACTGCTATGCGCGTCCTTTGGATAAATTGGTCACGTGTTTGTTCAGCGATCTGACTGCTTATTGCCTCCACAAACTCGTTGTCCGTGTCTGGTAAAACAAAGAGGAAATTGTAGACGCGGTTTCGCGCCAGGTTGGCTGCGGCGGTGTCGCGCACATACCCCAGCTCATCAATCGCCTTCTGTACTTTCTGTACAGTCACTGCTCGCACGCCGGGGCGCCTGTTCAAGACCCGATCAACGGTCGCCAGGCTGACACCCGCTACGCGCGCGATGTCATTGACGGTTGGCTTTTTCACCAATTCTAGTTTTTGTTTTTGATCTTCCACGTGTTCTTCAGCCCTCAATCTCCCGTGCTAAGCCTTCAAACAACAAAGCAACAGCTTCAGCGCCGGGATCGTTATGTCCAACCAGGTTTTCTTCGGGAACATATGCTGCGCGGCCCGCCTTCGCACGACGAATTTCCGCTGTGTTGTTCGCACCTTCGCGTGCGGCATTTGCTGCATGTGTCAGCCCAGATGGGAGGGCAGCAAGTGCAGGTGCCAGGGCGTCGATCATTGTCCTGTCACCAACTTTGGCGCCTCCAACTTGGCTGACCCTATTCAAACCTTCCACCAGCGACTTCGGTACAGACGCTCCACTCGCACATGCGTCTCCAGCTGCGTTGAAGAAGATTGCGAGTATCACTCCGGAAGAACCACCCATTGTCTGGCTCAATTCATTGCCCAACGCTGGAAACAGTTGTGTCAAATCAGCGAGCGGCATTCGGTCAAGGCTACCTTGCAATGCTCTTGCAGCCGTAGCCAACGTGCTTCCTGTATCGCCATCCCCAGACTTCGCATCCAGCTCGTTTAGGTTCTTCTCAGCGTTGATGAGCAGTTCGGACAAGCGCGAGATTGTTTCCCTTGTGGCGGGATTGCTCGAAGGAATTGGATCGATAGGTGTCAGACCGTCGGGCAAAGGCGCGACCTTTATCGCATCGATCGAATTGACGCCTGGCCAAGCCGCAAGATCAACAGGAGCCTGGAGTGCCGACAAATCGTCATGATCTACGGGCAGAATGGAAACAGAAAATCCGTGCATATCCAGCGATGTCATCATTGGTGCTGGGCCAATGATATGGCGGGCGATACCTGTCTCGGACAAGGCATGCGTGAGGACTGCCATTTCCAGCGGAGTTGTAGAGCCAAGGTTGTTGACCAACGCCACACAATCCCCAGATCCCACCCTTTGTTTCAGCTTATCCACAACTGTGGACATGGCCGATACAGCATTTGAGAATTCGACTTGCTGTACACCGGGCTCGCCATGTATGCCCAAGCCCAGTTCCGCTTTGCCGGGCGCGATCCTGTCCTCTTTCGGAGAACCCGGAACGGTGCAGGTGTCCAAGCTCATACCAATGCTGACGACCTTTGCGATGGTGGTTCTTGCTGCATTGGTAACTGTATCCAGATCTGCACCATTTTCAGCAAGCGCGCCAGCGATCTTGTGTACGAACAAAGTTCCTGCCACGCCACGGGGTTGTGGCAGGTCGGGCAGGGCGATGTCATCGTCGACGACGACCATTTCAACCTTGCGACCCAATGCACGGGCGCGTTCAGCCGCAAGCCCAAAGTTCAACCGATCACCGGTGTAATTCTTGACGACAAGCAAGCACCCAGCCTCACCCGTAACCGTAAGAATGCCTGCCAGAACCGCCTCGACTGACGGAGACGCAAACACTTCCCCACATACCGCAGCTGTCAGCATACCAGCGCCAACAAAACCTGCATGGGCGGGTTCGTGACCAGACCCTCCGCCAGAAACCAAGGCGACTTTCGACTTGTCCCAGTCCGATCTGTAAACAACCTTGATGTGCGGGTAGCCGTCCAACCGAGTAAGTCGTCCTCCGGAAGATGCCAAAAGGCCGTCTATGGCCTCTGTCACCAAGGTTTCTTTAGTATTGAGGAACTGGGCCATGCTTTTGCTCCTTAATTCACTCGCGCGCCGGACGCGTCAAAATACAATGGGTTGTGTGGGCGGATTTTTATGACTTTTCCTGAGGGATAGTCCTGATGGACATCAATCAAGGTCACAACAGGGTGACCATTCAGGTCCAGGTGCAGCCGCGTTTGATCCCCCAGATGCTCAGCACGTATTACCCGCGCTTCACGGCCTTCGCCTTCAATTATGTTTTCCGGGCGAAGACCAATCTGCGGGCCTTTGTGATCGCCTCCGAACAACTCGGACGGCAAGATGTTGATCCGAGGCAGACCCAACCGGCTGGCTACGTAAACACTGCCCGGGTTTTCATAAATGTCCCGGGGTGTTCCGTACTGCACCAACCGGCCGTTTTCCAAAACCCCGATATGCGTCGCCATTGTCATGGCTTCGACCTGATCATGGGTCACGTACAGCAAAGTCGATCCCAGATCTGCCTGAATTCTCTTCAGTTCTACCCGCAAATCCGCCCGAAGCTTGGCGTCCAAAGAGCTGAGGGGTTCATCCATAAGGAATATTTGGGGATCGCGCACAAGCGCCCGTCCAATTGAAACGCGCTGCATTTCACCGCCAGACAGTTCAGTGGCTTTGTTGTCCAGTTTGTGCGGGATCTGGAGGATCTCCGAGACTTCGTTAACCTTCCTGGCGATCTCACCCTCTGGCGTCTTCAGGATCGGCGAACGCAAAGGGAAAGACAGGTTTTCACGCACTGTCATATGCGGGTACAGCGAGTATTGCTGGAAGACCATGGCTATATCGCGCTGGGCTGGCGTTTCTATTCCAACATCTCGCCCGGCTATACGCACCGTTCCTGAATCCAGTTTCTCAAGTCCGGATATCAATCTCAGCGTCGTTGTTTTTCCCGCACCAGTTGGACCCAACAACACCACAAAGGCACCGTTGGGGATCGTCATTGAAATATCATCCACCGCTTTAAGATTGCCGAATGACTTCGAGATATTCTCCAAAACGACTTCAGCCATTACTTAGTACCTCGTCGTTCAGAGCGGACCTCAAAGCGCGCCCGGTAGATTTTTCAAATAGGGTTACTGCCGGAGAGCGGAACTCCAATCCTACTGTCTCACCGGGACTGACGACTTCGCGTGCATCAATCCGGGCTTTCAGTTCTCCGTTCGGGCTTTGCAGCGTCACGATCTGAGTGGTTCCCAGATATTCCGCGGCCAGAACCTTGGCCCGGTAGGCGCTCGCATCCGACAGAAAAACATGTTCGGGACGGACACCAAAAACCAATTCACCTTCGGCCCCTTCCATCAGCTTGGGCACTGCTTCGTCATGGCCGTTCAGTCGGACCATTTCCGAGCCGGGCTCGACCTTTCCCTGAAACGGCAGGAAGTTCATCGAAGGAGACCCAATAAAATCCGCCACGAACATCGTAGCCGGTTTGTCGTAGATTTCCTGAGGCGTGCCGAATTGCTCGATCACAGCGTTGTTCATCACCACGATCTTGTCGCCCATTTGCATGGCTTCCAACTGATCGTGGGTAACGTAAACGGTGGTTGCGCCCATGCGATCATGAAGCGCGCGCAGTTCTTCGGCCATGTGCTCACGAAATTCGGCATCCAGGGCACCAAGAGGTTCGTCCATCATGAACGCCTTGGGTTCGCGAACAATCGCGCGTCCAAGCGCTACACGCTGTCTGTCGCCGCCTGAAAGCCCACCTACTGGGCTATCCAGTATGTCGTTTATCCCTAGAATTCCGGCGACTTCCTCGACTTTGGCTTTTACGGCGGGGCGCGGCATACCCTGCGATATTAGCGGGTAGCTGATGTTCTTGCGCACGTTCATGTGGGGATACAGCGCGAACATCTGGAACACGAAGGCAATGTCTCGCTCCGACGGAGGCCGCTGGCTGATCTCTTCACCGTCCAGATAGATTTCACCCGATGTTGGAAGTTCCAATCCCGCGATCATCCGTAGAGTCGTCGTTTTTCCGCAACCGGATGGCCCCAGCAGCATGAAAAACTCACCGTCTTCAATCGTGAACGAGCTTTCGCGGACAGCCGTGAAATTGCCGAACATCTTTTTTACGTTTTTGACTACGATCTGAGCCATTTCTACTCCGGGAAATGGCTGACGATGATGAACATGACGGTTCCGATCAGCGTGACGATGAAAGAATAGGTGAAGGCCCAAAGGACAAAGGGCTGCATCAGCATGAAGACACCCAGTGCGATAAGGATGGTTGCGACCATCTCCCATGGGCCGCGGCGGAGCCGTATCAATCCGGTTAGAAAATCGCTCATTTGCGCACGGCTCCGAATGTGATCCCACGCAGCAAATGTTTGCGCATCAGGATGGTGAAAATCATGACGGGGATCAGGAAGATCGTCGCGCCAGCTGCCACAGCAGGCCAATCCAGACCGCCGATACCGATGATGGTCGGGATGAAGGGCGGTGCAGTCTGCGCGTTTGCGGATGTCAGCAGTACGGCAAACGCGTATTCATTCCAGGCGAAGATCAGGCAGAAGATCGCAGTTGATGCGATGCCCGTGGCGGCTTGCGGCAGCACCACTTTGTAGAAGGCCTGAAACCTCGTGTAGCCATCTATGAGGGCGGCCTCTTCGTACTCTCTTGGGATTTCGTCGATGAAACCTTTTAGCAACCAGACCGCCAGGGAAATATTCACGCCCGTATACAGCAGGATCATTCCCAAATGCGTGTCGCTGAGACCAAGGTTTCTGAACATCAGGAAGATTGGGATGGCGACGGCGACCGGGGGCATCATCCTTGTGCTGAGGATAAAAAATAGAAGGTCGTCCTTTAGCGGTACTTTAAACCTGCTGAAGGCATAGGCGGCCAGCGTGCCAAGGAAGATACTCAAGAACGTCGAGCCGAATCCGATGATAACCGAATTCATAAAGCGCTCACCGAATTTGGATGGTCCGACAATCACCATGTCGTATTGGCGCACGATATCATCGGCCCAGTTCTGTGGCGGGTTGGCTTCCAGAAACTCCTGCGTCTGCCGTGTGCGAGTGGTGAAGAGATTGACATAGCCTTCAAGCGTTGGGTCAAAGACAACCTTGGGTGGGTAGCTGATCGCATCGGCTGGAGACTTGAAGCCAGTCAGCAAAATCCAAACCAGTGGGATCATCGTGATCAGCGCATAAGCAATGACCAGGAAGCCTGCGATCCACTTGGACCGGTTCGAAGGTTCGGTGACGGAAAAACTGCTCATCTCTGTTTCACCTTGTTCAGAGCTTTGACGTAGATCGACGCAAGGCCGAACACGGTGACGAAAAGGATGATCGCATAGGCCGAGGCATAGCCCGTACGCCACTTTTCAAACGCCTCCCGCTTGAGATTGATTGAAGTGAGTTCCGTAACAGAACCGGGCCCTCCTCCGGTTAGCTGAACCACCAGGTCGAACATCTTGAAGTTCTCGATCCCTCTAAACAGCACGGCCAGCATCAGGAACGGCAACACCATCGGGATGGTGATCGTAAAGAACTGCCGCAGCTTGCTGGCTCGGTCGATCTCAGCCGCCTCGTAGATGTAGTCGGGAATGCTGCGCAGACCGGCCAGACAGATCAGCATCACGAAGGGGGTCCACATCCAGGTGTCGACAATAACGATCGCCCACGGGGCCAACGTGACTGATCCCAGCATTTCAAAGCTCGATGGGTCCTTGCCGGTAAACCAGGAAACGATGTAGTTGAACAGGCCGATTTGAGGTTGATACAGGAACTTCCAGAAGTTCCCAACGACTGCAGGAGACAGCATCATCGGCAGCACGATAATCGTGGTCCAAAGATCGTTGCCCTTAAATTTCTTGTTGATCAACCATGCCAGAGTAAACCCGATCAGGACCTGGAAAAAAATCGTCCAGAACAGGAAATGCGCCGTCGCCTGCATATTCAGCCATGTGTCCGAGTCTGTCAGGATACGCTCGTAATTCCTGAGCCCGACATCTTTGACTTCACGCCCGATCCGGTTGGCCTTGTAGTTGGTAAAGCTCAGTTGGATGGTCCAGATCAACGGAAAGATGTTGATCGCCAGCAATAGAAAAATCGTTGGGGAGATGAATATCCAGGCGATCGCGCGGTCGGATAACCCCCGGATTTTTCGCGCAACTCGCTGGGGCGTTGCTTGCGCAACGCGATCTACGGTCCTGTCAGACATCTCTTTGCCAGTTCTTTTGGTTTCGGACTCACGGGTGAAGGTGGAGCGGGATTGCACCCGCTCCTAGCTGCCTCCGGACTACAGCTTGCCTTCGTCTTCGAAGACTTCCGTCCAATCTTCGATCAGAAGATCAAGCGCTTCTTGAGCTGTGCCTTGGTCGGCAACCACGTAGTCGTGGATGCGCTTCTGCATTGCCAGCAGCAGTTCCGCATAGGCAGGCTCTTGCCAGAAATCCTGAACTCCAGCCATTGCTTCCAGGAAGTCACCGGCAAACGGTTGGCTGTCTACGAAACCAGGATCTTCCAGCACCGAGTTATGTGCCGAATAGCCGCCAAGTTCCCACCATTTGGCCTGAACTTCTGGTTGCGCAAACCACTTGATGTACTCAAGTGCGGCGTCCTGTTTGTCAGAGTAGCTGACAACAGAGATACCTTGTCCGCCCAGTGTTGAACCCGCCTGATTTTGTGGTGGGTTCACGAAGAAGTCGATCTTGTCACCACCGGTATTGGGATCGGCATATAGACCAGGGAAGAACGCAAACCAGTTCATAGCCATGGCGACCTGACCGGACTTAAATGCATCCAAGCTCTCACCCATGTAGGAGTTGGTATACCCCGGAGGCGTCGCCGTTTTGTAGAATTCTTTATAGAACTCCAAAGCCTCAACCGCTTCCGGTGAGTTTACGGCGCCTTCCATATCATATGAACCCGGGGTGTTTTCGTATTTGAAGCCCCATGGATACAGCGCTCCGGTCACACCCATGGTGATCCCTTCCGAGCCGCGCTCGGTAAAGATAGCTGCACCATAGACTGTCTTGCCGTCGATTTCACGACCTTGGAAGAACTGCGCGATCTGCAACAATTCTTTCTGAGATTGAGGCTCGCGCAGGTCCTGACCAGTCGCTTCTTTGTACGCAGCTTGAATTTCTGGGTCTTCGAACCAGTCCTTGCGATAGAACCAGCCATTCGCATCGCCCATCGCAGGCAGCGCGTAGTAATTTGGTGTGCCCTTAGGCCAAGTCGAATAAGCGTAGACCGTGGCCGGCGCGAAATCGTCCATGCTGATACCTTCAGCATCGAAGAAGTCGTTCAGCTGGACATAGTGACCGTTTTCGGCGCCACCGCCGATCCATTGGCTGTCACCAATCAGCAGGTCGCAGAGCTTACCCCCAGAGTTCAGTTCATTCAGCATCCGGTCTGCAAAATTTGGCCAGGGAACAAATTCGAAGTTCATCGAGTGACCGGATTCTGCTTCGAATTCTTTTGATAGCTCAACAAGCGCGTTGGCCGGGTCCCATGCAGCCCAACAGAGTGTCAGATCTTCAGCATTTGCCTTGGTAGAAAGAGTAGTAGCGGCAAGGACTATTGCGCTGGCCGAGGCCAGTTTTGTGTAAGTCATCCATTCCTCCCTTTTTTCGCCGTCAATCGAGGATGTGCGAATCGCGGCATATTTCCAAGGCTATTTGAGGTACGCACCTCAAGTCCAGATATATTTGAGGTTCGTACCTCAAGAGGCCGGAAGAAATCGCTAGCTGTGTCTCTTAGTTATTGATTCCTAGAGAAATTGTTCTTTGGACTTGATGCGCATGTATTTTCAGCAGCGAGGTATTGAATGGTCATATCGACTTAAATGGGCGCTACCGTCATGCGGCCAACAGGTTTAGCGAACCCGCTTCTGAAGCGCTCAAAGATTATTTGGTCGATACCTTTGAGAATTCGAGATAGCGTCAAACAGCGCGGACAACTCGGGACCGTGCATAGTTCTTTTTGGTCGGGTGCAAACGTATGAACAATCTCTCCATCGTCCGATTGAACCGCTACCCTATAAAAGGCTTGAGTTCCGAGCCTATGCGAACTGTGACGCTGCGAGCAGGAGAGGGCATTCCGGGCGATCGCCTGTTCGGATTTGCTCGCTACAACTCCGGTTTCGACATGCAGAACCCAATGCCACTGCCGAAAGATCGTTTTGTCGTTTTGTTGAACGAGGCTGCACTGGCAGGCATTCAAACCGGTTTTGAAATTGAGTCCCAGGCACTTGAGATCAATGCGAACGGAAAGACACGACGCTTTGACATGCGAGAGTCTGAAGATCGGGAGAAGGCGGCTGAGTTCCTTTCTTCAGAGATCGGTTTAAAAGATCCAGAGTTGCCAAAGTTTGTCTCTTCTGCTCCTCATAGGTTTACAGATGTATCTGTCGTATCACCGCAAATGATGAACGCGATATCCGTTTTGAATCTAGCCTCTGTGAAAAAATTGGGCGAACAACTGAACGCAGAAATCCACCCGGCGCGCTTCCGAGCGAATATTGAGATAGACGGTTTACCTTCGTTTGCTGAGCTGGATGCAGTTGGATCAGTTTTAAGATTTGGTGATGTTGAGTTGAAGATACTCTCACGTACGAAAAGATGTGCAGCAACTGAAGTGAACCCGAAAACGGCCGAGCGCGACTTGAAAATACCCTACCTTATTCGGAAATTGATGGGCCATATGGATATGGGAGTCTATGTCGAAGTGGTTAACGGTGGAACGCTAACGGTCGGTCAAACTGGGGAAATACTCGCCTAATCCTTGCCTCCCGCCAAAGTGGCTTTTCTAAGAAGTTTTAGCCATGTTCGGTCAGACAATTAAACTCAACTCTTGCTCGGTCTTTCTTTTGGCTATCCGGGGTATCAAAGCACGTTGCGTTCGTGCTTTCTGATCTAGATGCGACTGAAGCGCACTCCTTTGACGGAGCCTTGACAAGATTCCTGTTTCAAATAATTTTATTCATTAAAATATTTAGGCAGGTGGTGATCAATGTATCTGGGCTTAGATTTGGGAACGTCAGGTCTCCGCGGGATTCTGGTAGATGACACAGGACACGTTGTCGGTGATGCCGAAGTCAGCATTTCCACCTCGACGCCCAAGCCTGGCTGGTCGGAACAGGATCCTATGGATTGGACCAACGCATGCGAAGAGGTTGTTGGGAAGCTTCGCGTTGGCAACCAGCAAGCATTCTCAAAATTGCGAGGTATCGGCCTAAGCGGGCACATGCACGGCGCTACACTACTGGATCATGATGGCGAAGTGTTGAGGCCCTGTATTCTTTGGAACGATACTCGGTCAGCCGACGAGGCGCGGACACTAGATCAAACACCAGAGATGCGCGCGATATCGGGAAACATCGTATTCCCGGGGTTTACGGCACCGAAACTCGAATGGTTGCGTGCGAATGAGCCGGATGTGTTCTCAATAGTGGGCAAGGTGTTGCTGCCGAAAGATTATTTGCGGTTTTGGCTGACTGGCGAATATGTTTCAGACATGTCTGACAGCGCAGGAACATCCTGGCTGGACGTTGACACTCGGCAGTGGTCAGAAAAGGCACTAGAAATAGGTCACATGCGTGTCGAGCAGATGCCGCGCTTGGTTGAAGGCAGTGATCCGGGTGGGGAATTGAAGGCCCGTTTGAGACAGGATTGGGGGCTTTCGAGTCCGGTTGTCGTGGCTGGCGGTGCTGGCGACAATGCTGCCGCTGCCTGCGGTATCGGGAGCATCAACAACGGCACCGGATTTGTCTCTCTTGGTACGTCTGGCGTGTTGCTCGCTGCGCGGGAGGCCTATGCTCCTGATCCGGATACCGCCGTGCACTGTTTTTGCCACGCAGTCCCGGATCGCTGGATACAAATGGGTGTCATGCTTTCAGCAACGAACAGCATGAATTGGCTTGCTCGAAATTTGGGTGAACCTGTGGAGAAACTCGCTGCATCTTTGCCGGAAAAATTGAATGGACCTTCTGCGATCACGTTCCTGCCATATCTGTCAGGAGAACGGACACCGCATAACGATAGCCATATCCGAGGTGCGGTTTTGGGCGTAGACATCTCGTCGGAACCCGCTGAGTTGACCCAGTCCGTAATGGAGGGTGTTTCTTTTGGAATGAGAGATTGCCTTGAGGCACTTAAGAGCACCGGAACCCAGCCAAATAGTCTTATGGCAGTTGGGGGAGGTGCGCGATCTCGGTTCTGGCTTGAAACCTTGGCTACTGTTTTGCAAGTTCCACTGGACTTGCCAAAGGGTAGCGAATTCGGCGCGGCAATGGGCGCTGCGCGTCTCGCTATTTGTGCTGCGACCAACGCGGAACCGACCCGAGTTATGACGCCGCCGGAAATTCAGGAACGCATCGAACCACGTCGGGATCTGATTGACGCCTACGAAAACGAGTACGGGCGATATAGGCAGTTCTACAAGGCGCTTGCGCCGCTGGCAGTAAGATGAAGCCAGAAACGGGTAAAGCCTCCGGGATCGAAACTGCTATTCTCACCGATGGGAATATGCGTGTTTCGGTTTTGAACTATGGGGCGATCACACAGGGCTGGTGGCACAGGAACGAGCCTCTCATCCTTGGGTTTGACGATCCAAATGAGTATCTCAACGATACGCGTTACCTGGGCGCAATGGTTGGGCGTGTTGCCAACCGTATCAGTGGTGCGAAGTTCGACTTGGAGGGCGCTAGTTTTGGCCTGAACGCCAATGAAGGCAAAAACACCCTGCATGGCGGCGACGATGGGCTGTCTAAACAGTTTTGGGAACTCGAACAGATTGCACGAAACGAAGTTTTTCTGCGCTATGTTTCTCGCGACGGGGAGGGCGGCTTTCCGGGGAATATCAGGTTTGAGGTCAGAATCTGCCTACAGGGTCCACGCTTGGCCTATTCAATAACTGCACAGCCTGATCGGCCTACGCCGATAAGCATTGCGCAACATAACTACTACACTTTGGGTGCTGCAGAAGGCGTAGACGAGCATAAGCTTAAACTCGCTTCAAATTGGTATCTGGAAATCGACGATCAGGGTATTCCGTCGGGCAGAGTGCTTGCGACCAAAGAAAACGGGCTGGATTTTTCAACGCCCAATACGATCGGAAGTACTTCCGAAGGGATCGATCACTTTTTTTGCTTTGATCATGATCGCGACCCAAAAGCTCCGGTGGCGGAACTCACTTCACCCTCTGGCCTCGCGTTAACAGTCTACTCTGACCAACCCGGAGCGCAGGTTTATTCGGGCTATAAGCTGACAAAACCGCGTCGCGCTTCGCGAGGTGTGTGTATCGAGCCATCGGGTTATCCCAATGCACCGAATATCTCGTCGTTTCCCTCAATCATCTATACTCCGGAGAATCCGTATCGGCAGGAACTTATTCTAGAAGTTTCTGAGGAATGACATGAGAGCATTTTCGCTATTCTTGGCTTTTGGGTTGGTGATCTCAGTGGTGGACGGTGCGCGTGCCCAATCGCTTGGTCCTTTGCCGGAGTTCATCGAACCTGACTTTGCAAGTGTCGAGCTGGGGCGGTTGCTGTTCTATGACCCGATTTTGTCTGGCAACAAGAATATCAGCTGCGCGACCTGCCATCATCCCAGGCTTGGCACGTCCGACGGTGTTTCCCTTGGTATAGGGGAAGGGGGAATTGGGTTGGGTCCAGAGCGGAAATTGAACCCAGAGAACACCCCGGAGCAACGTATTCCTCGAAACTCACCAGGGCTTTGGAACCTCGGAGCCACTGAGTTCACGACGTTTTTCCACGATGGGCGACTAGAGGCAGACCCAACGCAACCTGATGGTATCAGAACCCCGTTGGGTACTCATATGCGGTCTGGTTTTAATTCGACGCTGGCCGCACAGGCTATGTTCCCGGTTTTGTCGCCAGACGAAATGGCGGGTCATTACTCCGAGAATGACGTGAGCAAAGCGGTTCGCCTCGGGTTTCTGACACAGCAAGGCGGTGCCTGGGATCTGATTGCAGAACGTGTTGCGGCCATTCCAGAGTATGAGCAGAGGTTTGAAGATTTAGCGCCGGATGATGGAGTTACGTTCACGGCAATTGCCAACGTAATCGCGGACTTTATCGCGTTCGAGTGGCGCGCGGATAACAGCCCGTTCGATCGTGCGATGCGAGGTGAGGCTGAGCTGTCAGAAGAGGCCGAGATTGGTATGGGCCTGTTCTATGGAAAAGCCGGATGCAGCAATTGCCACTCGGGCTGGTTCCAGACCGATCACAAGTTTCATTCGATCGCACTGCCGCAGATCGGCCCGGGAAAGGCGGCGCGATTTGAAAACCATGTCAGGGACGACGGGCGTCTTCGCGTGACCGGTGATCCCGACGACGCGTTTGTTTTCCGCACGCCATCTTTGCGCAACGTGACGCTGACAGCTCCGTACGGACACAACGGAGCTTTTGCCGAACTTGAGGACGTCGTACGGCATCATTTGGACGCGGTTTCGTCGTTAAAAAACTACTCGCTCGAGTTGGCCGCATTGCCGGACTTCCCGGGCTCCAAAGATCAAAGGGCAATGTTGGACAATCAGCACGTGGAGGCGATTGCCCAAAGCAACAGCTTGTCGAATGTTAAGCTAGCGGATCAGGAAATCGACGCTCTTCTCAGATTTCTGGCAAGCCTTGAAGACCGGGCAGAGCGGCTAGGTGTGCCCGACCAAGTTCCAAGCGGGTTGCCGGTTGAAAAGTAATCAGCGGTGAAGACGTATGATTTGGTTGGGCTGATAGTCCAGCCACTCGCCTTTCGACCCGTCCGGCCAGATCACACGAACCTGCACCTGGTCCTCACTCCCAAGCCCAAAATGCTGAAACCCAGCGATACCACCAGCGTGACCGCCGCCGATTGTTAGCTCGCGGGTTTGAATGCCTTGCGAGGTTTTGACTTCAATAAATCCACCAATTGCTGCGTGATTGGATTGATCCTGAGTGACATCCAGAAACAACCAGTTGCCACCCTGAGAAGTGTTCTGACTGACTTCGAGCTCAGAACCTCGGTTGACGACCACCAGATCCAGCTTGCCATCGTTGTTAAGGTCAACAAGCGCCGCGCCACGAGACTTAGCCATCGAGGCAGCACCGGCATCTGTTGCAGCTTCAATAAACTGACCGTCGGAGTTCTGTAGTAGTAGGTTATTGGGGTCGTTCAGAGCCGCATCGGGCATCTGTTCTACGTTTCCCTTGGCCACGAATATATCGTCCCGGCCGTCGTTGTTGACGTCGCCAAACTGTGCGTGCCACCCGGTGGATGGCCTTCCGTCTCCACCGATATGCGGTCTATGAGCGGTCGTACCCTTTTCGTAAGTTGCATCGCGCCAGGTCGGGCCGTTTGTCACTGGGTCAAATACCTGAAGTTTCTGATCACCCATCGAGGTCAGATAAACTTCGGGAAAACCGTCTCCTGTAAGGTCCCGAGAGGCGATCCCCATTCCCCAGATCGAAAATGGAAGCCAGCCTTCGTCTTCCGAGTATTGCCGAGGCTCAGCCTCCATCGCCCATAACTGCTCGTGACCGCCGCGAACATAGTAATGACGGTCGTTGCTGACGCGAAGATCAGCGCGGCCAGTTCGGGCCCAGTCCGAAAACAAAATAGAAAGCGAGCAGTAGCCGGGCTCAAGATGCAGTGGCTCGTCATACGAGCCACCTTTCGGGCGGTACAAAAGGGTAGGCCCGCAAGACTCAAAAGGACCTTCAGGATCAAACCGATCTACATAGGTGCCAAACGCCAATGTCGGTAAGCTTTGCCCGCTTTCCCATGTTGCCGAGAAACCTGTGGTCCAGTGATCCTCCGTTTGAAAACCGAGTGTATCGAAAGGGCTGAATTGGCAGTCGGGATGGCCCCGCAGAAGAAGGTCTGGGCCAACACGCAAAATCGCCAGATCCATTACGCCGTCGCTATCAACGTCGAGAGGGTAAGCGCCGGTCACACCGGCCAGCGAAAGATCCTCAGACGTCTCTGCCTGAAATGATATCTGTTCCTTCGAGGTATTGATGAACAATTGAGACTGGTTGGATCCGCCAGCCGCAAAGAGTTCCGGCAGCGAGTCCCCATTGCAATCGAAAACGGCCACACCACCGCCGACAAAATGTTCCCACCCGCCATCATAGACGTGTTTTGGCACTTCAACGTTTATAAACTCAGGAGCATCAGCGCCCGCATTCGCAACTGTGGCCAAAGTCGCAAATATCGCAATCTCAAGACGCATTCGCCGTAAGTTCCTTAACCTTGAGGATCGAAATCTGTTCGATCCCGTATGCTGCTGCCCCTTTTGCCCACATCATGTCGCCCCAGTGATGAACTTTGATCTGGGGCAAAGGTGCATCGACATTCACAACGCCGTTCCGAATGCGGGTCATCACTTCGCTGGAACACAAATGTTCAAAGCTCATTTGTGTCCCCGAGACGATAATGCACTCTGGGTCATACAAGTTGATCAGGTTGGAAATCCCGAGGCCAAACATCTGACCTGCGCGGGCAAGCACCGATGAAGCTCTGTGGTCACCTGAGTTGGCGCGGTCATGTATGTCGGAAACGGATTCCATGTCGTTGGTATGACCGGTGACCGTCATCTCGCGGATCAAAGCATAGTCGCCCACATAGGCTTCAAGACATCCGCGTTGACCGCATTGGCACAAAGCCCCGTCAAGTTGAACTTTGGTGTGCCCAAACTCAGCGCCGCAGCCTCGTTCTCCACGGTATAGTTTGCCGTCCAATACGATGCCAAGGCCAACACCGTGTTCGATCGTAACAACGAGGAAGTTCTTTAAACCCTTGCCCAAGCCAAAAAGCTGTTCGGCCTTGGCGACAAGATTGGCGTCGTTGTCAACGAATGCAGGGCAGGGCAGCTCATTTGAAAGCAAGTGGCTGAAATCAATGTTTCTCTCAGTAATCGAAGAAGACCAGTGGACAAAATTTTTGTTTGCATCGACCAGTCCAGCCACCCCGATAGAAACACCTGCCAAATGAGCGGCAGAACGATCGATTTGACTGCAGGTTTCTTCAAGAGCTTCACGGATCGCCGATACAAATTCTTGCGGCGACATTCTGGCGTGATCCAGACCATATTTATGGGATGCGACTTCGTTACCTTCAAAGTCGACCAAGATAACTGAGATTACTTGCCGAGCCACCTTGAGGCCGGCCACAAGGTGCATCTGGCCGTCCAATTGCAACAATACTCTGGGTCTGCCTCTCTTCCCCGACTTTGACTTTGCTTGGCTTTCAGTCTCTTTGACCAGCCCGGCCGAGATGAGATCAGCCGTGGCGGCGGTGACAGTCGCAGGGCTGGTTTGCAAGGCGGATGCAATATCGATCCGCGAGACGGACCCCTTGGCTCTGATGTGCTCCAATACCCGTAAACGGGTCGTATTTCTTTGTTCCAAAGAAACCGGAGAGGCTTTGCTTTTCAGCATCTTGTCCTCGCGAATCTTGCTGTTGGTCCAATCTATTTGAATTTGACTGCCTCTTGTAGAGTAAATATTTTACCGACTGAAATAAATATGGTATTCAAATTTGTGAGAGCCGCGAATCGAAATGCGATGGCTCGGCAAATGGGAGGAAATCATGAAGAGAATTCTCAGCTTTTCGGCTGTCGCTACTTTGTTGGCTTCGACCGCATTCGCAGAGCCAGTGGTCGGCGTAAGCTGGTCGAACTTTCAGGAAGAGCGTTGGAAAACAGATGAGGCAGCCATCAAATCCGCGCTTGAAGCAGGCGGTGCCGAGTACATTTCGGCAGACGCGCAGTCTTCTTCCGCAAAGCAGCTATCGGACATTGAAAGCCTGATAGCCCAAGGCGTGGACGCGCTTATCATTCTGGCGCAGGACGCGCAGGCCATCGGGCCAGCGGTTCAGGCCGCGGCGGATGAAGGTATCCCTGTGATTGCCTATGACCGCCTGATTGAGGACGACCGTGCGTTCTATCTGACCTTCGACAACGTGGAAGTTGGCAGAATGCAGGCCCGGGCTGTTTTTGAGGCCATGCCTAAAGGTAATTACGTGATGATCAAAGGCTCTCCTACTGATCCGAACGCTGATTTTCTGCGGGGTGGTCAGCAAGAGATCATCGGAGCAGCCGTCGACAGCGGTGACATCGTAATCGTTGGTGAAGCCTATACGGATGGTTGGTTGCCCGCGAACGCGCAGCGGAACATGGAACAAATCCTGACTGCAAATGAAAACAACGTGGATGCAGTCGTTGCCTCGAATGACGGTACTGCAGGCGGTGTTGTTGCTGCGTTGACCGCACAGGGCATGGAAGGCATTCCGGTTTCCGGTCAGGATGGCGACCACGCTGCGTTGAACCGTGTTGCGCTGGGAACGCAGACAGTTTCGGTTTGGAAGGATGCTCGCGAACTTGGAAAGGCCGCTGGCGAAATCGCTGTTGCGTTGAGCGGTGGGACAAGCCCTGCTGATGTCGAAGGCGCAGTGAGCTGGACGTCACCGGGTGGCACCGAGATGAACTCGGTTTTCCTCGCGCCTGTTCCAATCACTAAGGACAACTTGTCCGTGGTTGTTGATGCCGGATGGATCCCGCTGGAAGATCTTTGCCAAGGCGTTGAAAACGGACCTGCCCCTTGTAACTAAACCACTCAGCCCTGGGCCTCTTAGTCTGGGCCTGGGGCAAATGCTGAATATGAAAGATCGGAAATGACCGAAACTTCGTCTCAGCCGGTACCTGAAAAAGCAAAACCCAACCTGTTCCAGCAACTGGAACTGGATATGCGGCTTTTGGGAATGATCGGCGCGTTTGTCATCCTGTGCATCGGATTCAACATCTTCACAGATGGAAGGTTCCTGACGCCGCGCAATCTATTCAACCTGTCCATCCAGACAGTTTCGGTTGCCATCATGGCATGTGGGATGGTGTTCATTATCGTCACGCGGCACATCGACTTGTCGGTTGGCGCACTATTGGCAACAACCTCGGCTGTGATGGCAATGACGCAAACCGAGCTTTTGCCGCAGGTACTTGGGATGGGTTTGAACAATCCTGCAACCTGGGCGATCACCATTGTCGTCGGGCTGTTTGTCGGCACGCTGATTGGTGCATTTCACGGCTGGATGGTCGGTTATCTTACGATACCAGCCTTCATCGTCACCCTTGGTGGATTTTTGGTTTGGCGAAACGTGGCGTGGTATTTGACCAGCGGCCAGACGATTGGTCCTCTGGATAGTACATTCCTGATGTTTGGCGGGACTAACGGTACGTTGGGAACGACGACAAGCTGGCTGTTTGGGCTTTTCGCTACTGCGGTTGCCATCTGGGCTTTGTGGAGTGGCCGACGCGCAAAAGCGGCACATGGCTTCCGTGTGAAACCTGTTTGGGCCGAGGCCACTCTGGCCGGGATAATCGCAATTGCCATCCTTGGGTACGTTTACATCGTAAACAGTTACGCCATTCCGACGCGCCGGCTGCAACGCATGTTCGAAGCGCGCGGAGAGACAATGCCAGAGGGGCTGGTCGTCGGATACGGCATACCGATTTCTGTACTCATCCTAACCATCGTGGCCGTCACGCTGACAATTGTGGCGCGGAAAACCAAGTTCGGCCGATACATCTTTGCTACTGGCGGCAACCCGGATGCGGCAGAGCTTTCGGGCATCAACACTCGGCTTCTGACCGTGAAAATCTTTGCTTTGATGGGTTTCTTGTGCGCCGTGTCCGCGGTGGTCGCCTCGGCCCGCTTGGCAAACCATTCGAACGACATTGGTACGCTCGACGAACTTCGGGTCATAGCCGCTGCAGTGATCGGAGGAACCGCATTGTCGGGCGGCATCGGCACCATCTATGGCGCGATCCTCGGTGCATTGATCATGCAGGCGCTGCAATCGGGCATGGCAATGGTTGGCGTTGACGCGCCGTTTCAGAACATCGTCGTCGGCAGCGTCCTTGTGTTGGCCGTCTATATCGACATCGTTTACCGCAAGCGACTGGGGGCCAAGTGATGCAAGCTCAGGATACTCAGAAAAAACCTTCCGGTACTGGGCGCGGTTCAGGCGCGCCGCCATTGGTCGAGATGCGCGATATTTCGATTTCCTTCGGTGGGATCAAGGCCGTCGATCATGTGTCGGTCGATCTCTATCCGGGCGAAGTCGTTGGTCTGCTTGGCCACAACGGGGCCGGAAAGTCCACGTTGATCAAGGTATTGTCCGGCGCCTATCAGATGGACCACGGCGAGGTCCTGATCGATGGCAAGTCGGTCGAGATTGGCAATCCCCGCGACGCCCGGGCGAATAACATCGAAACGATATATCAGACCCTCGCCTTGGCCGACAATCTGGACGCGACATCGAATCTGTTCCTGGGGCGCGAGATGACAACGCCTTTTGGTTTGGTCAACGACGCAGCCATGGAGGCCGAGTGCCGAAAGATCATGGCGCAGCTCAACCCGAACTTTCAGAAGTTCAATGACCCGGTCTCCGCCTTGTCGGGTGGTCAAAGACAATCAGTGGCGATCGCTCGGGCTGTCTATTTCAACGCACGTATTCTGATCATGGATGAGCCGACAGCAGCGCTCGGGCCGCATGAAACGCAGATGGTGGCGGATCTGATCCACCAGCTAAAGGCGCAAGGCATCGGGATATTCCTGATCGATCACGATGTGCATGCCGTCATGGAACTGTGTGACCGGGCCTCGGTCATGAAGAATGGGAAACTGGTTGGTACGGTCGATATCGCAGATGTCACTGACGACGATCTTTTGTCGATGATTATTCTCGGCAAGCAGCCAGCGCAAAAAGCAGAGTAGGGGGCAGAAATGCCAAGTGGATTTTTTGAAGGGATCGAGAAGGTCCAGTTTGAAGGCGTGGATAGCAAGAACCCGTTGGCCTTTCGTCACTACGACCCGGATGAAATCATCATGGGCAAGCGTATGGAGGACCATCTGCGATTTGCGGTTGCCTGGTGGCACTCATTCGCTTGGGAAGGCGGTGATCCATTCGGTGGGCCGACATTCGAACGCCCGTGGTATCCACAGAACGACATGGGCCGAGCTCGCCTAAAGGCGGACATTGCTTTCGAATTGTTTGAGCTTCTGGGCCAGCCATTCTTCTGCTGGCATGACGCTGACATCCGGCCAGAGCAGGGTGATTTTTCTGAAAACCTGAGAACTCTGGAAGAAATCACTGATTACATCGGCGAAAAGATGCAGGCGTCTGGAACCAAGTTGCTTTGGGGTACGGCCAATATGTTCAGTCATCGTCGCTGGATGTCTGGCGCCAGTACCAATCCTGATCCCGACGTTTTTGCATTTGCTGCCGCGACAGTAAAATCCTGCATGGATGCAACCCACAAGCTAGGCGGCGAAAACTATGTTCTGTGGGGTGGTCGTGAGGGCTACGAAACCCTTCTGAACACGGACCTGAAAACTGAATTGGACCACATGGGCCGTTTTTTGAACATGGTCGTAGAGTACAAACACAAGATCGGGTTCAAAGGCACCATTCTTGTGGAGCCGAAACCTCAAGAGCCTTCCAAGCACCAATACGACTATGACGCAGCTACGTGCATCGGTTTTCTCCGGAAGTACGGGTTAGAGAACGAGGTGAAGCTAAATCTTGAGCAGGGCCACGCGATCCTTGCCGGGCATAGCTTTGAGCATGAAATTGCAGTTGCGGCTTCTGAAGGGATGCTGGGCTCGATTGATATGAACCGCAACGACTACCAATCCGGATGGGATACAGACCAGTTTCCGAACAATACACCGGAAGTCGCCCTAGCTTACTATTACATCCTGAAAGCTGGTGGTTTTACCACCGGCGGCACAAATTTCGACGCCAAAATTCGCCGGCAATCGATTGACCCTGTCGATCTGGTGGCGGCTCATATCGGCGGAATGGACATATGCGCACGCGGTTTGAAAGCAGCGGCTGCAATGATTGAAGATGGCGGTTTGGAAAACGCGCTTTCGCAACGGTATTCTGGTTGGAAGTCTCCAAAAGCAGCGTCCATGTTAGCCAGTAGTCTGGATGAAATTTCCGCGCGCGTTTTAAATGAAGGAATAAACCCAGAGCCGCAATCTGGACGCCAGGAAATAATAGAGAATTATGTGAACAGATTTGTTTAACTGCCAAACTTGGATGTTCTCCGCTGTTGTGAAAAGTCACGCCAAGCCTTCCTTGGTGCTGAGGACGCGAATGGAGGTTTTGTTCATAACCCGTCCCTACAGACAAAACCTTTCGTTATTCAGGTCAAACGGCCGCATTTCGTTTTGGGTCACAAATGCTTGACGGTCTTGTCAGATTAACTTTGCTTGAGCAGGGCAGGGCGGTTGCGTAGCTTTTGCCCATGCCCAGACCTGCCTCTTTCAAATACTTTAAAACCAGCCCCGAGATTATCCGCCTTGTGGTGATGCTTTACATCCGATTCCCGCTCTCGCTTCGGAATGTTGAAGACCTTCTGCACGAACGGGGGATCGACGTGAGCCACGAGACTGTCCGATATTGGTGGAACAGGTTTAGCCCGATGTTTGCTGCTGAGATAAGACGGAAGCGTGTTCAATAACTGCGTGCGTTCTCCAAATGGCAGTGGCACGTGGACGAGGTTTTTGTGAAGGTGAATGGCAGGCGGCACTGCCTCTGGCGGGCCGTTGATCATGAATGCGAGGTGTTGGAAGCGGTTGTTGTCTGACTTCAGCACCGATGGGACAGTTTAAGTCGATTTGATAAGAGAGGGTTTCTGGCTCATCGTAACCGCCAAGGAGTGGAGATGAGAAAGAAAGCCGGAACCAGGCAGAGCCACGGTGATAAGATCGTAAAGGACATTCACCGTGCGACCCGCAAACAGTACTCTGCAGAAGAGAAGATCAGGATCGTGCTGGATGGCCTAAAAGGCGAGGACAGCATTGCAGAGCTGTGCCGTCGTGAGGGCATCGCGCAGAGCCTTTACTACAGCTGGTCCAAGGAATTCCTGGAAGCCGGCAAGAAACGTCTGGCATGCGACACGGCCCGCGCGGCAACTTCCACCGAAGTGAAGGATCTGAGACGGGAAGCCCGTGATCTGAAGGAGGTGGTTGCCGAACAGGCTCTTGAACTGCGGTTGCTCATAAATTGTCAACGGCGGTGAGAAAGTCTGCCATTGGGCGGAGCAAAAGTCGTCCACTGTTTGGGTGACCGGCGCCTTGGCAAACGCGCTCCCAAA
>NZ_JBQFQR010000040.1:0-30374 GCF_056536985.1 Ruegeria sp. CH8
CTGCGGTCAGCGTCGTTTTACCATGGTCAACGTGGCCAATCGTGCCGATGTTGACGTGCGGTTTTGTACGCTCAAACTTTTCCTTTGCCATTCCTCAGGCGCCCTTTTGCGATTTGGGGGACCCTTGGTCCCGTGGTTACATCTGCGCGCGCGAGATATTTGGTTCAAAGGGGAAAATCAAGCACATCCTGCGTTAAAACCCGTTTAGGATGCCGGATTTTGCGTGACCACGTCGGATTCCAGCGGCTGGATCAGGTCAGGGCGCCTGTCGAACCAGCCGTTGTCCTTGTGTTCCTCAGCTAGCCACTCTTCGACCCGGTCAGCAACTTTGAGGGCGAGGCCGCTCATTTGCTCCTCTTTAGTACGCTCGTGACCCGACCCTTTCAGGGCGCTGCCGCCGGTCGTATCTTCGAGAACCTGGAACTGCTTACCCTTGGCCAGGAACTCTTCCTTATTCACATCATAGACGTTGACCAGAACAATCGCCGTGCTTTTGGGGTTATAGATCACCGGGATGCCCGGAGGGGCCAGCATATAGCCTTCGAGGCTAATGCCGATGTCATATTCCTGCGCGCCTTCATAGCGACCCAACCGGATATCGACCGCATTCTGGATAGCGGACGTCCATTCGTCCGGAGTGGCGTCCCGCGACACCGGCCCCTGAACCGCCTTATCAGCAAAGGCATAGTTGACGCGCATTTTAAACTCGCCCAGCGCCTCAGGTTCCTCATAAACCTGCGTCTGTGTACAAGCGCCCATCAGGGCTAGTCCGGTGATCAAGGTCAGAATGCGCAACATGGTCTCTTCTCGATAGGCCTGTTTTTCTTTGATCTAGCGCACCGATACGGCCTGTGCCAAGCCGTATCGGCGGAATTCTACCTGAAGCGCGTGCGCTATCACGAGAATTTATAGTCGCGCGGGAAGCCGTAGGGCGGCTTTTTCCCAACGCTGGCGCGCTTGGCCAGCCACAGTGTCATATCGGCCTCGTGCCGCGTTTTGTCGCCACCCATGGACCATTTCAGGCCCTCTTCCCAGTTGAACGTCGTGATGTCGGACAGACCGCCGTCCAGTTCCAGTGTCCCCTGCCGTCCGCGCGCCATATTGTATTTCTGCAGACGCACGCCCTTGCCGCGTGTCATTTCGGGCAATTCTTCCGCCGGGAACACCAAGAACTTACCGTTCTGTGACACCACGGCCACGTGGTCACCCGAAACCGGCTTACAGATCATCGCTGTTTCATCACCTTTGACGTTCAGCACCTGTTTGCCATTGCGAGTCTGTGCCAGCACCTCATCCTCGGGCACCATGAAGCCGTTGCCCGCATCCGAGGCCACCAGCAGCTTGCGCCCCGGTTTGTGGATCAGGATGTCGATGATCTGCGCCTCATTCGGCAGGTCGACCATCAGGCGCAGAGGTTCGCCCATACCCCGTCCGCCGGGCAGGTTGGCGGCGCTGACCGTATAGAAACGCCCGTTCGAGGCAAAGACCAATAACCGGTCGGTGGTTTCCGCGTGGAAGATGAAACGCGGGCCGTCACCGTCCTTGAACTTGAGTTCACGCTTCAGGTCGATATGACCAGTCATAGCGCGTATCCAGCCCATCTGAGAGCAAACAACCGTGATCGGTTCCTTGTCGATCATCGCTTCAAGCGGAACTTCTTCGACCTGACCTGCCTCGGCAAACTGCGTGCGGCGCGCGCCGCCTTCGTAGTCTTTGCCAAAGGTCTTCTTGGTCTCTTTCAACTGCTCGGCGATCTTGGCCCATTGCAGGGCGGGATCGGCCAGCAGGTCTTCGAGGTTGGCGCGTTCTTCCATCAACGCATCGCGTTCACGGACCAGCTCCATCTCTTCGAGACGGCGCAAGGAGCGCAAGCGCATGTTGAGGATGGCGTCGACCTGCACCTCGGACAGCTCACCCTCACCCGGCTTGGGCGAGACATAGTCGGATTCGTCCGTGGCGCGGACGTGGTCGATGCCCCAATCCTCGCGCATCAGCGCGGCTTTGGGATCGTCGTCATAGCGGATGATGTCGATCACGCGGTCGAGGTTCAGGAAGGCGACGATAAAGCCCTCCAAGACCTCCAACCGGTGGTCGATCTTCGCCATGCGGTGGCGCGAGCGGCGCAGCAGCACCTCTTGCCGGTGATCGAGGAAGGCGCGCAGCACCTCCTTCATCGAGCAGACCTTGGGCGTCACACCGTCGATCAGTACGTTCATGTTCAGACTGAACCGTATCTCGAGATCCGAGTTACGGTAGAGCATCCCCATCAGCACCTCGGGATCCACGTTCTTGGAGCGCGGCTCAAGGATCAGGCGGATGTCATCAGCGGATTCGTCGCGCACATCCGCGAGGATCGGGATTTTCTTGGTCTGGATCAGTTCCGCGATCTTTTCGATCAGCTTGGATTTCTGAACCTGATAGGGGATCTCGGTGACCACGATCTGCCACTGGCCGCGGCCCAGATCCTCGACCTCGAACTTACAACGCAAGCGGAACGAGCCGCGCCCGGTGCGATAGGCCTGAGCGATATTCTCGGGCGGTTCAACGATCACGCCACCGGTCGGGAAATCCGGACCGGGGACATAATTCAAAAGCGTGTCGTCGCGCGCATCCGGTGTCTTGATCAGATGCAAACAGGCGTCGCAGAGTTCCGAGATGTTATGCGGCGGGATGTTTGTCGCCATGCCCACCGCAATACCACTGGCGCCGTTGGCCAGCAGGTTCGGGAACTGCGCGGGCAGCACCACAGGCTCGGTCAGCGTGCCGTCGTAGTTATCCCGGAAATCTACGGCGTCTTCGTTCAGCCCCTCAAGCAGCGCCTCGGCCACGATGGTCATCCGCGCCTCGGTGTATCGCGAGGCCGCCGGGTTATCGCCGTCGATATTGCCGAAGTTCCCTTGCCCGTCGACCAGCGGATAGCGGACGTTGAAGTCCTGCGCCAGACGCGCCATCGCGTCGTAAATCGCTGCGTCACCATGCGGGTGATAGTTACCCATCACGTCGCCAGAGATCTTCGCAGATTTCCTGAAACCTCCGGTTGCACTGAGTCGCAGCTCTCTCATCGCATAGAGGATTCGCCGGTGAACCGGTTTCAGACCATCCCTCGCATCCGGCAAAGCCCGGTGCATGATGGTTGACAGCGCATAGGTCAGATAGCGTTCACCAATCGCGCGGCGCAGCGGTTCGGCTACCTCGCCCCCATTCTCGGGGGCCTCCATATTGGGGTCGTCGATCGTATCGTTCATATATGATGTGATACGCCGCAAGAGCGCCTTGGTAAAGCAAGCAGCGCATATTTTGCTGGGGACAAGTGGCGCTTTTTGCAACAGGGGGAGGCAACCTCCCGATTTCCCCCATTTTTCGACTCAGGGTAGAAAGTATGTTACCCTGAACGAATTAGACTGCTGACTATTTGTTGTTTCTTACGATTACCGGGGGATGCGCCATGACGCGCCTAATTGTTATGACTTTCGCTGCACTTGGTTGGTGCTTCTATGTAATGAGCGGCGGGCCGGATTTCGAACCGCGCGGCCTGCGTGCCGAGCAGCCTGTTCGCATTGCTTCTGTACCAACCCCATCTGTCGCCCCTGCCCGAGCCGAAGAGCTTGTGACCAATGTCGCAGCCCGCATTCCGACCGTCCGCATTCAGCCGGAATCAGCAGTGGAAGAGGTGGTCGAGTTTGTAGCGGATGACGCCACCCTCGAATCTTTCTCGACTCTGTCGGTGTTCAAGGATCAAGGCGCCAACATAACGTTGGCCTCGCTTGAGGACGGCGTAGCCGGACTGACCCAGATCACCGAAGAGGTGCAGGACGATGCAACAGAAACTTCCGTCCTGCCCGAGCCCGAAAAGGACATTCGTGAAATCTCGGGCACCCGCGTGAACATGCGCGACGGGCCAGGTACGATCTACCCGATCATCGGCAAGGCGACCATTGGCCAGAAGGTCGAGGTGCTGAGCGAATCCGGTACCGGTTGGCTGCGTCTGCGCGTGTTGCCGCAGCAACAGGTTGGATGGATTTCTGCCTCGCTGGTACGAAAAACCCAGAACTGACGCCCTCTCGTCATTGTCCTGCCCCGAACCTCGCAATAGCTATTGTTCAGGTTCTGTGTCAGGAAAATCATGAAAAAGACCATTCTCATCACCGGCTGCTCCTCGGGCATTGGTTTGGATGCGGCCCATGGGATGCGCGCGCGTGGATGGCGGGTGTTTGCCTCGTGTCGCCAACAACGGGATTGCGACCGGCTGCGGGCGCAAGGGTTCGAAAGCCCGCGCATTGATTACACTGACGCAGATAGCATTGCATCAGGTCTGGCCGAGGTGCTTGAGGCCACAGGCGGAACGCTGGACGCACTGTTCAACAACGGCGCGCATGGCCTGCCCGGCTTGGTCGAGGATCTGCCAACAGACGGTCTGCGCGCGATTTTCGAGGCCAACTTCTTTGGCTGGCACGAACTGACCCGGCAGGTGATTCCGGTCATGCGGGCGCAGGGGCATGGGCGAATCGTTCAGAACTCCTCGGTTTTGGGTTTGGTCGCCATTCCGTGGCGCGGCGCGTACGTGGCGACAAAATACGCTATCGAAGGGTTAACAGACACACTGCGTCTGGAACTGGCCGACACAGACATCAAGGTCATCCTTATCGAACCCGGTCCGATCACCTCGAAAATCCGGGAAAACTCGATCCCCTTTTTCGAGCGTTTCATTAACTGGGAGAGCTCGGCCCTGCGGGAACGGTACGAGGCGTCTCTGTTGAAAAGACTGTACGAATCGTCGGGGCCCGACCGATTCGAGTTGCCCGCCTCGGCGGTGACCGACAAGCTTGCCCATGCGGTCGGATCGAAACGCCCCCGAGCGCGGTACTATGTGACAACTCCCACCTATATCGCCGGATACCTGCGGCGTCTCCTGCCGACCCGCACCATCGACCGCATCCTCTCGGACGTCTGAGGCGAAATTAACCGTTCGCTTTTCGGCCTTGTGGGTCTAGATGATAGACCAACGAAACAAGAAACGCGGACGGTGCACCCATGGACCTTTTGATGGTCATTTTGCTGTTGGCCATGGCGGCGGTGGTCGTTGTGCTGGCGATCGGCATCTCGAACTTCGGCAA
Organism: Ruegeria sp. CH8; assembly: GCF_056536985.1. Lineage (NCBI taxonomy): Bacteria > Pseudomonadati > Pseudomonadota > Alphaproteobacteria > Rhodobacterales > Roseobacteraceae > Ruegeria > Ruegeria sp. CH8. The sequence goes on from NZ_JBQFQR010000040.1 coordinate 5,115, forward strand.
AAGCGGCAAAAGTGCCGCAATGAAAAGCAACAGGATGATGCAGTTGCGCATCCTATTTCAGTTCATTGCCGTGGTGCTGATCGTGCTCTACGTCGGGCTGCGCGGACAAGGGGCACAGTAAATGGTCGTTCTGAACAAGATTTACACCCGCACCGGCGATGACGGGAAGACAGCGCTTGGCAATGGTGAACGGGTTGCCAAATACTCGGGCCGCGTCGCCGCCTATGGCACTGTGGACGAGCTGAACGCCTTTGTCGGCGTGGCCCGCACCGAGGCCGAGGGCGAAGTTGACGCCGCCCTGTCGCGCATTCAGAATGACCTGTTCGATCTGGGTGCCGACTTCTGCCGCCCCGAGATGGAAAAGGACGCCGAGGCCGACTATCCGCCCCTGCGCGTTGTTGCCTCTCAGATCGACCGGCTCGAAGCTGAAATCGACGCCATGAACGAATCACTGGAACCGCTGCGCAGCTTCATCCTGCCCGGTGGGTCACGTCTGGCGGCGCAGCTGCATGTATGTCGAACCGTATCGCGCCGGGCTGAGCGGCTGGCGGTGGAACTGACCAACATGGAACCGGTGAACGAAGTCGCGGTGAAATACCTCAACCGCCTCAGCGACTGGTTCTTTGTGGCCGCGCGCTGCGCCAACGAAAACGGCACGCAGGACGTGCTCTGGATCCCCGGCGCGAACCGTTAAGTTTCGGGCCGCAACGTCAAAAAACACGAAACGCGACGTCCCAAGCCCATGACGTGACGATTTTGCTCTGTTGCGCGGCGAATTCAGACGTTATTCAAACGTCCGAGAGCATTGGTGGAGTCGCAACGCGGCTTACCGTTTTTTGTGAGGAGCAAGCGCAAAATGAAGGTACTCGTGCCTGTCAAACGCGTGATTGACTATAACGTTAAGGTTCGCGTTAAGGTGGACGGTAGCGGTGTCGATCTCGCCAATGTCAAAATGTCGATGAACCCGTTCGACGAGATTGCGGTGGAAGAAGCGATCCGCCTGAAAGAAGCGGGCAAGGCTGACGAAGTTGTTGCCGTTTCGATCGGCGTCAAGCAGGCGCAGGAAACGCTGCGTACCGCGCTGGCCATGGGCGCCGACCGCGCGATCCTGGTTGTTGCGGCGGATGACGTGCACACCGACATCGAGCCTCTGGCCGTCGCGAAAATCCTGGCCAAAGTGGTCGAGGAAGAGCAGCCGGGCATCGTTCTGGCGGGCAAGCAGGCGATCGACAACGACATGAACGCCACCGGCCAGATGCTGTCGGCCCTGCTGGGCTGGTCGCAAGGCACCTTCGCGTCCGAACTGGACATCGAAGGCGACAGCGCCAAGATCACCCGTGAGGTTGACGGCGGACTGCAGACCATCAGCGTCAAGATGCCGACCATCGTGACCGTTGACCTGCGCCTGAACGAGCCGCGCTATGCGTCGCTGCCGAACATCATGAAGGCGAAGAAAAAGCCGCTGGATGAGAAGACCGCCGCCGATTACGGCGTCGACGTCACTCCGCGTCTGGAGATCGTCAAAACCGAAGAGCCGCCGGCACGTGCCGCTGGTATCGTCGTGGGCTCGGTCGACGAGCTGGTCGAGAAACTCAAAGAAGCGGGGGCTGTGTAATGGCTGTTCTTCTTCTCGCTGAAGTCAACAATGGTGAGCTGTCGCTGGACGCCACCGCCAAGGCTGTCAACGCCGCAAAAGTTCTGGGTGATGTGACCGTTCTGGCCGCAGGTGGTTCCGCCGCTGCTGCCGGTGAGGCCGCTGCTAAGATCGACGGCGTGTCCAAGGTTCTGGTTGCCGAAGACGCCTCGCTGGGTCACCGCCTGGCGGAATCGACCGCAGCCCTGATCGTGTCGCTGGCCGATGGCTATGAGCACATCGTTGCCCCTGCGACGACCGACGCCAAGAACGTGATGCCGCGCGTTGCAGCCCTGCTGGACGTGATGGTGATCTCGGATGCGTCCGGCGTGGTTGACGGCTCGACCTTCGAGCGTCCGATCTATGCAGGCAACGCGATCCAGACCGTAAAGTCGAACGACGCCAAGAAGGTTGTCACCCTGCGGACCGCCAGCTTTGACGCGGCCGGCGAAGGTGGCTCGGCCCCGGTTGAAACCGTCTCGGTTCCGGGTTCAGAAGGTCTGTCGTCGTGGGTCGAGGACAAGGTTGCCGAAAGCGATCGTCCGGAACTGACCTCGGCGGGTGTTGTTGTCTCGGGCGGCCGTGGTGTTGGCTCGGAAGAGGACTTCAAACTGATCGAAACTCTGGCAGACAAGCTGGGTGCCGCCGTTGGCGCATCGCGTGCTGCGGTTGACTCGGGCTATGCTCCGAACGACTGGCAGGTGGGTCAGACCGGTAAGGTAGTTGCGCCTGACCTGTATGTCGCTGTCGGCATCTCGGGCGCGATTCAGCACCTGGCCGGTATGAAAGACTCGAAAGTCATCGTCGCGATCAACAAAGACGAAGAAGCGCCGATCTTCCAGGTCGCCGACTTCGGTCTGGTCGCCGACCTGTTCCAGGCCGTGCCGGAACTGACCGAGAAACTCGGCTGATCTCAGTATCAAGCTTTTCGTTGAGAAGGCTTGGAAGGCCCGCCTACTGGCGGGCCTTTTTCAGTTCAGGTTCCGAATGGGACCAACCAGCGCAGCGGCAATGGCCTTATGCGCAGCCGGGCCGATCATATGCTCCGCCATCGGCTGTTGCAGGGTGCCGAACAACATATCCTCAAGCTCATCAGATTGCCCGGACACATGCGCTGCGACCTCAACACAAGCAACGGTGTGCGGGCGGACGGCCTCCAGCATTTCGGCTGTTACCGTGACAGGCACCCTCTGACTATCGTTGTCCTGCATGATGCGAAGGCCCAGCAGAACGACCGGTGTCTCAAGCCTGCCCAGCAGATCGCTGACTTTTCGAACCCAGTTACGGCGCAACTCTTCGGCCACAACCTCGAAACGCGCGTCCGGATAACCTTGCAGAAGGCGCATCAGATGGCAAACGAAATGGACATCGGCAAAATCCACCTCGGGGTACAGATCGATCAGATCCGGCGTTGGGGCCAGAACCCGGTCATTACGCCGGGGGTGGACGCGATAGAAATGATTCGACTGGCTCAGGACACCCGGGGCCTGCAGAATACACAGCTCTGCCCCGTTCAGCAGTGAGAGCAGACCCACGTCGCCGCAGAGCGCGTCCAGCCCGCAGAACAGACTGCCCAGATTCAGACACCGCCGGTCCAGCCTGTCTTCGAGAATCGCCGCAAAGGGGCGTTCGACAAACCGGCCATAGGTTTCATCCCCGCCGGCGCAGACCATGTAAGCCGTCTCCAACGACCGCTCTGGCCCGCGGAACCAAAGACGCGATTCTCCGTATTGGCATACGTCATGCCCGGCCCCCGCCGAGCCTGTTTGATGATAGCTCATAACACTCACCCATTTTTCACCCGGTTGCCATCTTGCAGCCCCATGTCTTTAGAAAGTGCTAATGTGCGCATTTGAAGCAAATTGGATGGGTTCGATCCCCTTGCCGCCCCTACCAATCTGCCGGTACTGTCCTCTCAATCCCGAGATACAGAGGCCTCAGAACATGGATGTAAAATCAGTCGGAGTAATCGGCGCGGGCCAGATGGGTAACGGTATCGCCCATGTTCTAGCCCTGGCGGACTATGATGTTCTGCTCACCGATGTGAACCAGGACGCGCTGGATGCCGCCGTGGCGACGATCGAAGGCAATTTGGCGCGTCAGGCCTCGCGTGGAAAAATCACGGATGACGCAATGCAGGCCGCGATGGGGCGGATCAAGACGACGCTGCAACTGCCGGAACTGGGTCAGACGGATCTGGTGATCGAAGCCGCCACCGAGCGTGAGACGATCAAACAGGCGATTTTCGAGGACCTGCAACCGCATCTGCAGCCACATACGATTCTAACCTCCAACACCTCGTCGATCTCGATCACGCGCCTAGCCAGCCGTACGGACCGGCCAGAAAAATTCATGGGATTCCACTTCATGAATCCGGTGCCGGTGATGCAACTGGTTGAACTGATCCGCGGCATCGCCACGGACGAAGAGACATTTGGCACCTGCAAGGCTGTGGTGGACCGTTTGGGCAAGACCTCTGCCAGCGCAGAGGATTTCCCTGCCTTTATCGTGAACCGCATCCTGATGCCAATGATCAACGAGGCGGTCTATACCCTGTATGAAGGTGTCGGCAATGTGCAGTCCATCGACCAGTCAATGAAGTTGGGCGCAAACCACCCGATGGGGCCGCTGGAACTGGCTGATTTCATCGGGTTGGACACCTGTCTGGCGATCATGAACGTGTTGCATGATGGGCTGGCCGACACCAAGTACCGCCCTTGCCCGTTGCTAACCAAATACGTCGAAGCCGGGTGGCTGGGCCGCAAGACCGAACGCGGGTTCTATGATTACAGGGGCGAGGTTCCGGTTCCAACGCGTTGAGGCAGAGGGGGCCAGCCCCCTCGCCCGGATATCATCCGGGATCACCCCCGGGATATTTTTGGTCAGATGAAGTCGCGGATCAGCGTTTAAGCGACTGCCCCAATGACATCGTGTGCTTTCTGAGCCATGCCATGAACCCGCGCGGGTCGCGTTCCAACAGCTGCATATCCTCGTCCGAGATCGGCTCACCGATCACCGGGGATTGCGGTTTGTTGCAGGAGCGGACGATTTCATGCAGCAAAAGCCCCTGCCGCAGGATCGGAGACAGCTTGTTGGCAATCTGATAGGCACGCGAGTTGCTACCGGGGAAGAAGATCGGAACAACGCGGGCTCCGGACCTGCGGATCATCTTGGCGGTGAACACGTTCCATTCGCGTTCCTGCGCCGGGCCGAACCAGTCGTCCGAAGACATCACTACACCCGATGGGAAAAGGGCCACAACGCCGCCCTCTTTCAGGTGATCCATCGCCTTGCCGCGCATTTCCAGCATCTTGGACTGCGCCTCGGGGTCATGCGGGAACGGCACTGGAATCATGAAAGAGGTGGCCGCTTCGTCAAGTCCTGTCAAAACCGATCGGGTCAGGATGCGATAATCGCTGCGCACCTGACCGATCAACTCGGCCAAAATCATGCCGTCGACCATCCCGTGGGGATGGTTGGCGACCACGACCACGGGGCCTTCTTTCGGGATGTGTGCAAACTGGTCTTGCGGCGTCGTCAGGTTAATCCCCATGACCTTTAGCGCGCCGCCCCAGAACCGCTGGCCGCGATAGTATTCGTTTTGTTTCTCGAACTTGTTGACCATGCGCAGGATGGTCAGCTTGCCGGTGCACCATTCGATGGCACGAATAATGGTCGAGGTCCAAGCATCGTCGAACGAGTTGGCGTAGGTCAGGGTTCTACGATCGTAGATTTCGCCCTGGTCCGCTGTCCCATCCACCATCGGGCTTGTCTTGGTCTCGTGCGTCGTTTCCGCCAATTCCTGGTCTTCCCGTTCTTCGTATCGCGGCTGGTCTGGTCAGAACCCTTCCCCGAACTTGTCGTTCACCAGGGTTTCCAATGCATCAGCCAACGCCTCAGCATCCGGTCCGGACGTCTCGACGTCAATAGTCGTTCCGCGCGAGGCTGCCAACATCAAAAGGCCCATAATACTGTCGCCCGATGCAGAAAAGCCGTCCTTGGAAACCTCGGCCTGCGCGTCAAAGCCCTCGACCACCTCAACCAGCTTGGCCGAGGCACGGGCGTGCAAACCTTTTTCGTTAATGATTTTCAAGCTTCGGTTGGTCATTCTTAATCAATCCGGTCTTCTTGTAACGTCACATTTTGCGCATTGATATATTTGCGTCCAGCCTCCATCGCCTGCCGCACGGCATCGGCGATAGGTAGGTGGCGGGTTTTAGCCAATTTGATCAACATAGGCAGATTTGCACCGTAAAGGATACGGCGATCCTGCGGCGCGCAGGCCCGCAGGCTCAGATTCGACGGGCTGCCTCCGAACAGGTCGGTCACGACAACCACACCACCCCCGGCATCAACACTGTCGGCGGCGGCGCAAATCTCGGCCTGCTTGGCCTCGCGATCGTGATCGGGCTCGATCGAAATCGCGGCCAGGCCGGGTTGCTTTCCGACCACATGCTGCATGGCGGCCAGATATTCCTGAGCCAGCCCACCATGTGCTACGAGTACAATCCCGATCAATCCGGCCTCACATTCAATGATCGTCGTTCCATTTCGCGGTGCCTAATTGCCACTTGCTGCCCCTCTTCTGCAAGGGCCTTTGCGACCGCTTCGGCGATAGCGACCGATCTGTGTTGCCCTCCGGTACATCCAAAGGCCACGGACAGGTGTGCTTTGCCTTCGGCCCGGAAGGTCGGCAGCAAGAGTTTCAGCAGGTCTACTACCCGGTCGAAAAACGGCGCGTAGTTTGTATCCGACTGAACATAGTGCGCCACGTCAGGGTTTCGACCGTCTTCCGCCCGCAACTCAGGTCGCCAGTAGGGGTTGGCCAGAAACCGGCAGTCGAAAACCATGTCCAGCCCGCGCGGCAGACCGCGTTTATAGGAAAAAGACTCGATGGATACCGCCAGATGCCGCCCGTCCTGCGGAGCGAACCAGCGCTCGACCTCTTCGCGCAGTTGGTGGACGTTCAAGGGGCTGGTGTCGATCAGGATGTCGGCGATTTCGCGGATCGGGGCCAACAGCTCTTTTTCCTGGCGCACACCTGTTTCCGGGCTGGCATCTGTCGCAACCGGGTGTCGACGGCGGGTTTCCGAGAACCGCCGCAGCAATACCTCGTCGCTGCAATCCAGGTAAAGAGTCGTCAGATCGACCTGCTCCATCCGGCGCAGCTTGACGGCCAGTTCGATAAAGCCGGTGGTCGAGAAGTCTCGGTTACGGGCGTCAATGCCCAGCGCCATCGGGCGATCACTTTGCGGGCCTTCAAGCAAGCGCAACAAAAGACCCATCGGCAGATTGTCGATCGCCTCAAAGCCCAAATCCTCAAGGACACGGATCGCCGTCGAGCGGCCCGCGCCCGAAGGGCCAGTCACAAGAACGATGCGGCGTTGTGTTGTCATGTGTTGGGCCATTCCGGGTCCGCGCGCCCTATTTTCAACAATTGCATTAGTGCTGCAGCCAAATTGGGTGTGTCCGCCCCGCGAAGCAAGGGAACAGTTTGCCTCAGAACCACAGCTGAGATCAGCTCGGGCAGTCGCTCCGGTTCACTCTGGTCAAGATCCACCACGTAGCAAACTGGCGTCGCCCCCACAGTCTGCGCGCGAAGCAAACCGATGCCGCGCGCCTCGATCAAACCGCGAAGGTTCGGGGCAGCATCAGCCATAGCCTTTTCGCCGACCATTCGCAGAGCTACCCGGTCATCACCAACCAACTCCGCTCCCAGCGCTAGCATCTGCAACGCCAGCGCCGACTTCCCCGCCCCTGAACGCCCCAAGATCAGCGCGCCACGTCCTTCGACGGCAACACATGTCGCGTGGAGAATGGCGACGTCCTGTTTCTGAATGTCCAAGAGGGTCTGGCCGCTCATGTGCTTATACAGGTAGCCCCACGACGAAACGCGCACCTTGCGGGTCCGACGTGATATCAGCCTCGGTCGGGCGGATATTCTCGGCCCAGATCACACCGCCATGCGCCTCGACGATCTGCTTCGAAATCGCCAGGCCGAGACCCGAGTTGTTTCCGAAGTGTTCGGCTGGGCGTTGCGAATAAAACCGTTTGAAGATTTTAGTCAGTGCCTGCTCTGGAATCCCGGGGCCGGTGTCTTCAACGACGATCAAGACACGGTTTTCGCGCCGCCGCACCCAGAGCCGGATGGCATCGCTTTCCTCGCAGAAAGAGATCGCGTTGGTGATCAGGTTGACGAAAACCTGTGCCAGACGCGCCTCCAGCCCGTTGATGGTGATCGGTTGATCCGGCAAGTCAGTAATATAATCGATGCCCTTTGAACGCGCATCTTCACCCAGAAACTGGCTGATGTTGTCCAACAGTTTGAGCAGATCGAAAGGCTGCTCCTCTTCCTTGACCAGTTCCGCATCAAGACGGGACGCGTTGGAAATATCGCTGACTAAACGGTCCAGCCGACGCACATCATGTTCGATGACACCCAACAGCTTTTCTCGCTGATCGTCGCGCTTGACCATGCGCAGCGTACCCACCGCCGATTGCAGACTGGCCAGGGGGTTTTTAATCTCATGCGCCACGTCCGCAGCAAACTGTTCGTTGGCGTCTATGCGGCTGTATAGTGCTGTCACCATGCCTCGCAACGCCCGGCTGAGGCCCCCGATCTCATCCGGGCGCGCACTAAGGTCGGGAATGCGAATGCGACCCGGATTGACCCCTGCGCCGCGATCCTTGCCCATTTCAGCGGCTGCAGCCAGGTCGGCCAAGGGGTTGGCAATGGTCGAGGCTAGGACAAGGCTCAGCCCGATAGACACCAGCAGGGCCACGACGAACATCTGCAGGATGCGTTCCTGCTCACGCCGGGCCAGGGCGTCGATCTCTCCGGCCGGGCCAGCCATGGCCACCGCACCAACAGTCTCTCCAGCCAGCAAGATTGGGGCCGCGCTAACGATAACGGTCAGCCCCTGATCATCCTGCACCGCCTGCACCTGCATTTGGCCCTGAAGTGCATAGGGAATGATCTCCTGCACTCTTTGCGCAAGGGTCGGCGCATCATGAAGTTCGCGCCCGGCAAAGACCCGGGACAACCCGGTCCAGACCGCGTTAAGCGCGTCACTTATAAGTGTACTGCCAGTCTCAACTTCAGCCTCAGATTTGAGGAGAACTGACATCTCGGACAATGCCGGTGCGCCCCGCGTCCAACCGATCAAGGTTCCACCACCGTCGTAAACAAATACCTCTCCCCCGTCAGGAAGGCTGAGGCCTGCAAGCGTATCCTTCACGTCCAGCGCAGCAGTGTCTTGAGAGCCCGCAGCCTGTTTTTGGCGCAGCTGGGCCTCGAACACGTTGCTGACCAGTTGGGCGTCCCCGATCAGGTTCCGCGCGGTTTGCTGAACCTGCTCTTCCCTGGAATCGTCAAGATACAGCAACCCGGTAACAAGGATGGTTAACGCGATCAGGTTGAAGGTAATGATCCTGCGCGCCAGCGGCGAGCCACGCAGTGAAAACAGGTTGCGGCGGCGGCGCGAGGCCCGCAACTCGGCAGACTCCGAGTCCTGCGGGATGACCCAATCATCCCCCAAGACGACATCGCCGTCCCGCAATTCGATCACTTGTTCCGTATCGCGCACCAGACCCGGTTACCCTTTTTCAGCGGTCACGCTTATTCTTCGTTATACCTGTATCCGATACCGTACAACGTCTCGATGGCCGAAAACTCGGAATCTGCCGCGCGCATCTTTTTACGCAGGCGCTTGATGTGGCTATCGATGGTTCGGTCATCCACATAGACCTGATCGTCATAGGCGACATCCATCAACTGGTCGCGACTTTTGACGAAACCCGGTCGCTGCGCCAGAGCTTGAAGTAGCAAAAACTCTGTCACTGTCAACGAGACATCGGCACCCTTCCAACTGACGGCATGGCGCAAAGGATCCATCCGCAAGTCGCCCCGCTCCATCACCTTGGTGTCGCCCGTATTGGCATTTGTGATATCACCGGAGGTCACCTCCTGCCGACGTAGCAGCGCACGGATGCGTTCGACGAGCAATCGCTGAGAGAAGGGCTTTTTTACATAGTCATCCGCGCCCATGCGCAGACCTAACACCTCATCGATCTCATCATCTTTTGAGGTTAGGAAAATCACCGGCATTTGAGTCTTCTGCCGCAAACGCTGCAACAGATCCATGCCATCCATGCGTGGCATTTTGATATCCAGCACGGCCATATCGGGCAGTTTTTTATTGAATGCATCCAGGGCAGCCTGCCCGTCGTTGTAAGTTTCGACCTCGAAACCTTCGGCTTCGAGTGTCATGGATACGGACGTCAAAATGTTTCTGTCGTCATCCACAAGTGCAATCTTTGACATCGGGTTCACCCCTATTCCTGCTCACCTACGCAATAATACGCTTTTTTGTAAGACATTGTTGGCGGTTTTGACGCGCCGAATCAATCCGTAACTGCGAATCGTGCCATTGTTGCGGCAGGGATGCGGCAAAATTGCCTTGCTGCCCGCAAATTGTTGCCCGTATTTCCAACAGGAAATCCTTGGTGGCGCTAAACTTGTGCTTGGTTGCGCTAACTGCGTTAAACCGTCCTGTTCATGCCCTAAATGACCGTGATAAGACGCGCCCAGCCGCCGGACTTTCCCGGCACACTGCCCCAAGAGCGCACGCGGCCAAACCGCCGCCGCGCCGCCACAGGAGAAGATACACATGACATCTGGACGGGTTAACCCGCAATTCCGCCTCGAAGATCAGGGCATCGAGGGTCTGGGAAATGTCTATTACAACTTCATGGAACCAGCGCTGATCGAAGAGGCGCTGAAGCGCGGCGAAGGCACACTTGGCAATGGCGGGGCCTTTCTGGTCACCACCGGCAAGTTCACCGGTCGCTCGCCCAAGGACAAGCACGTCGTCAAAACCGACAGCGTCGCCGACACCATCTGGTGGGAAAACAACGCCGCGATGAGCCCCGAGGGCTTTGACGCGCTGTACGAAGACATGCTGGCCCATATGAAAGGCCGCGACTATTTCGTACAGGACCTCGTCGGCGGCGCGGACCCGGCCTATTCGATCAACGTGCGCATGGTCACCGAGCTGGCCTGGCACAACCTGTTCATCCGCCACCTGCTGCGCCGTCCGGATCGCGAGGACCTGAACGAGTTCATCGCGGACTTCACCATCATCAATTGCCCCAGCTTCAAAGCGGACCCGGCCAAGCACGGCTGTCGTTCCGAGACAGTGATTGCGCTGAACTTCGACCGCAAGATGATCCTGATCGGTGGCACGGAATACGCAGGTGAGAACAAGAAATCCGTGTTCACACTGCTGAACTACATGCTGCCGGAAAAGGGCGTGATGCCGATGCACTGCTCGGCCAACCACGCCGTTGGCAACCCGGTCGATACCGCCGTGTTCTTTGGCCTGTCGGGCACCGGCAAAACCACCCTTTCAGCCGATCCGTCGCGCATCCTGATCGGCGATGACGAACATGGCTGGTCGGATCGCGGCACCTTCAACTTCGAAGGCGGCTGCTACGCCAAGACGATCAACCTGAACGCCGAAGCCGAGCCGGAGATCTATGCGACGACCAGCAAGTTCGGCACAGTGATCGAGAACATGGTCTTCGATCCCGAAACCAAGGAACTGGATTTCGACGACGACTCGCTGACGGCGAACATGCGCTGCGCCTACCCGCTCGAGTATATCTCGAACGCCTCCAGCAGCGCTCTGGGTGGTCATCCGAAGAACATCATCATGCTGACCTGTGACGCGTTCGGTGTTCTGCCTCCGATCGCGCGGCTGACCCCGGCGCAGGCGATGTACCACTTCCTGTCTGGCTTCACCTCGAAAGTGGCGGGGACCGAGCGGGGCATCACCGAGCCGCAGCCGACCTTCTCGACCTGCTTCGGCGCGCCGTTCATGCCGCGTCGCCCCGAGGCGTATGGCAACCTGCTGCGGGACAAGATCGCCCAGCACGGCGCAACCTGCTGGCTGGTGAACACCGGTTGGACCGGCGGAGCCTATGGCGTTGGCTCGCGTATGCCGATCAAGGCCACCCGTGCCCTGCTGACCGCAGCGCTGGACGGTTCGCTACGTGACGCCGAATTCCGCAAGGACGCCAATTTCGGCTTTGACGTGCCGGTTTCAGTGCCCGGCGTGGCCGAGGTTCTGCTGGACCCGCGCCGCACCTGGGACGATCAGGTCGCCTTCGACAAACAGGCCGAAAAGCTGGTGCAGATGTTCGCCGAGAACTTCGAACAGTACCTGCCCTTCATCGACGAAGACATTAAAGCCGTCGCTATCGGCTAAGCTGAAAAAAGGGGGCGGTTTCGCCCAAGGCCTTGTGGTAAAATGTTGATGGGAGGTCAAAGTGGCCTCCCATTTCTGCTTCAAGGTTGAATTCGAATTTCAAACGGCATCCAGCTCGCCCAAATCAATGTTCTTACCGCTCTTTAGCTGGTCGTAGATCAGGTTCTTTAGCAGTTCCATTGCTTGCTTGTCAGATTTCATGAACAGCGTCTCTAGACCGTTGTTAGAAGGGTAATGTGCGGCTCTTTGCTTAATCCCCCTCTAAGCGATTTTCGGATAAGCAGCCGTTCAGGCAAAGCGCAGCGGAGCCAACGAGAGAGCCCAAAATTGACTGATGCTGCGCGAAACTCCAATGACAGCAATGCGCAGAAAGCGGACTTTGCAAATTTACGAAAACTGCCCAAAAGAAACTTCCTTACACCCACACCATCTGAACTTTAGCGGTTCGCTGAGTGGTTGAGAAAATCGGCCATTTCGCTCTGTGTCAGTGACCTTTTGACCGTCTGGCTGCTGAGCCCTCTGACAAGGAGTGAGGCGAAGAAAATTTATTTGACATGCAGACATTATGTTTCATGCTTTGATTAGTCTTTTCTTCGGGTTGGGAGTGCGAATGATGAAGTGGATGATGATAGCAGTCGGTCTATTGACCTCTTTCGCCACAAACTCTGTAGCCCAAACCGCTGATACCGTCTTATTGAATGGCAACATCTACACTATGGATGCATCACGGCCTGAGGCTGAAGCAGTTGCTATTATGGGAACGCAAATCTTCTACGTTGGTTCCGATGATGGAGTCCAATCCCTGATTGGAGAAGAAACAAAAGTCATCGACCTTCAGGGACAAACGGTGCTGCCGGGCTTTGTCAGCGGCCACGAACACCTTGTCGCATCAGGGTGGACGCAATTGGGTGTCCAATTGGGCTCTGGTCAATCCAAAGAGGATTATCTCACTTTAATTAAAGAGTACGCGGACGCCAATCCCGAAGAGGAGTTTATCCGTGGCATTGGATGGAATGCGACTCTGATGGGCGGTGAGTTCACGGCTGCCGATTTGGATGCGATTGTACCTGACAGACCCGTGTTCCTGCAAGATTACACCATTCATGACGCATGGCTGAACACCAAAGCTATGGAAATGGGAGGCGTGAACAAAGACACTCCCGACCCAGTTCCGGGTTTGATCTATTTTGTAAGAGATGACGAGGGTAACCCAACAGGCTACGCGAAAGAATTTGCGTGGATGGGGGCCTATGTGGAATCTGGTGCATGGCAGCCAGATACGATGATCCCAGAGAGCCAAACAGAGCTTTATGATTTGGCCGCGAGATTTGGCTACACCACCTACATCAACCAAGGATTGGTTACACCAAATATCAAGTCTCAGGCGAAACACTACGATGACACCCGAGTGGCGCTGGACATCCTGCAAGCACAAGCTGACGAAGGCACACTCAAGCTTCGTACCTTGATGATGACCCTTGTCAAAGGCGACGATTTCGATGCGGACGAGGCGGTTGCCAATACTTTGGAGCTGAAGTCTTCATTCGACAACGATGACGTTCGCGTGCTTGGAATTAAGATACACCCGGAAGGGGTTCACACAAGCCATGCATCGGTCATGCTTGAGCCGTGGCTGGACCTGCCTGAAAAAACGGCAGTGCGAGGTGTATCGGCTGCCCTAACAGATGAAATTGTCCTCAAAGCAAACGCAGCCGGACTTGACGTCTCTGTGCATGTTGATGGCTCAAAAACCGTTCGCGAAACTGTTGACTCATATGTCAACGCTCAGAAAGCTGGATACACCGAAGCCCGCAATTCGCTTCAACACTTAGCTTTTGCGCATCCAGATGATATTGAACGCATCATACAGCACAATATCCTGTCCAATATCACCCCGATTTGGGGCACGACTTGGGGCGGTGGGCTTGACGGTGCCATGGAAATTATGGGCCTCGAAAGGACCGTTTCCGAATTTCAACGCATCCGTACTTTGATGGACGCAGGCGCACCCGTCAGTATAGGCGCAGACGTTCCCAGCACCGATCCTAGCCTCATGGGTGTACTAACCTTATGCGAAGCAGCCGTTACACGGCGCGATCCGTCTAATCCGGACGATGATCGTATCTTCCCACCAGTATATCAGGCTCTCACGCTCGACCAATGTATATACGCCGCAACGCTTGGTGGTGCGTATGAAGCGAGGATGGAGGACAAGATCGGAAGCTTGGAGTTTGGCAAGTATGCCGACCTGGTTATTCTAGAAGATGACCTTTTCTCGGTGCTTCCTTCTGATATCGCGGATGTGAAGATAGTAGCCACGATGAAGGGCGGAGTATTCACACATGAAGATGGTCTTTGAAACGCGGGAATGAACGTGCCTTTGGAAAGTGGGCCAGTGCGATGAACTAGGCTGCAACGCTACTAAAATAGGAAACTTTAGAGCTCTGAAATGACAAGCAACTTGATCGCTCTGGTAGTTATTTTTTTCGCGTTCGCGGATGTGAATGCTGCTCAGGCGGAGGTTGCCCAAGGTTCACCAGAACCTGCTGCCCAAACGTCTCCTTCAGGGGCGAAGCGTTTTGACATGTCTCGGCGCGCGCATGATTTTACTTATGCTTCTAACTCCACTGTGATGGATGGATTTATTCAGAAACAAGTAGCGGATAGCTGGCTTGACTTGAAGCCAACCCTGAAGTCTCTGGAAGCCCCATTTGAAACCCTGCCGGATCCGTTGTTGAACGCAATGAGAACGCAAGTTCGTTGGCGAACGTCCGGAACCGCTACGCGCTCTGATCCTGATTTTATCAAAGAATACAATGCAGCCACAGGTGTTCTGGCGGCGAATGAAGTCGACGTAGAAAAGCTGATGCTCGAACGCCGAAAGATCATTGCGCATAACAACTCAATCGGGCGCGGTCCAAACTTAGAAAAGCTGGGTACGGCGATCAAGCTACCTGGGTACATAGTACCGCTTGCACTCAGCGGACGAGTTGTCACTGAGTTCCTATTTGTCCCGGTCGCTGGATCTTGCGTTCACACACCTTCGCAGCCGCCGAACCAGATCATTCATGTTGATTACCCCGGTGGCGTTGAATTCAAGTCGATTTTCGAAGCGTTTTGGATCGAAGGGGAACTTTTAGCAGAAAGCAGGGTTAGCGACGTTGTATTCTACGACGGCCAGTCAAACGTGGAATCCGCTTACAAACTAAACGCGAATTTAGTTGAAGTGTTCGCGCCCTGATCTTTAGGCCCCAGTGACCCATAACTTTCGGTCTTCTGTACGCGTAGACACTAATACCGGTAGACCGTCGCATACAGACCAAGCCGAAAGTGTTGAATAGAATACGGCCCGACCCCTAATCTGGTGGGCTCTTGCGACTGCGGTCCCTTCGAAGATTTCTTCTAGGGGGTTCTCAATTTCCAAGAGCAGACCTTGATTTAACTTTGTCCAACGTTCGCTCTGCGGGATAAATTAGCCTAAGTCGCAGTGCGAAACTAACACGCAAAAAAAAACTTTCTTATGCGATACGTCTCATGGATTGGTAGGGGCGATTACATACAGAGCTTTCAATGCTTCGCTGGGCTCAATCCCCGGCAAGGCAATACGGAAAATCTCCTCCATTGAACCTTGAGCATACATCTCTGACAAAATACGATCTACAAGCAATCGAAAATCATAGTCTCCTTTCGGTATCGCTAATCCTTGCTTTTCTATCGTCAATATTTCTTGGGATAACTTGAATTTACCCTTTAGCCCGGCAGCAATGTAGTTGACTAATAAAATCGACTGATCTGCAAAATACGCATCGATTTCGCCGTCTCGCAGAGCCTTGATGCCGTCTGGGTGTGAGGCGAACCTTACCATATTTGCATCGATACTTGCCGCTTCGAAGGAATTGAGAACGGATGCCTCTGTTGTTGTGTTGCTTCTCATGCCAACCCTCTTACCCGCTAGCGCACTCATGGTGCCCTCAGCCTCGATTGGCAACAATATGGACGTGCCGTCGACATAAATTGGAATCGAAAAATCAACAACTTCGCGACGGGAAAGTGTTATGGTCGCAGCCCCACAAAGCACATCGACCTCTCCGGAGGCAATTTTGTCGAAACGATCCTTGGCGTCGACAGGAATGAACTGGACGTTTAATTCCTTTAATTCAAGTTTCTTCGCAAGCCTCTGCGCGACCTGATCGCAGATCAACGGTGACAAGCCAAACGGTCGACCTTGGTCGTTGAGGTAAGATAGTGGCGCAGCGTCTGCTCGAAAACCAAACCGGATTTCGTTGTTTTTTGTTATCCTTTCGATTGTCTGAGCGACCGCTCCGGTTGAGAAAAGAGCCGTTGCAATAAGTACAGATAGCAAGCGCATGGGTTTTCCTTCATTGTCCGGTTTCTAAAAAAGGTGACTTAAAATCTTTGGCCAACATAAAAATACAGAAAATCATCGCCGTCGTCGTTAACTGCCGCGTCTATGGAAAAATCCAGTTTGTGTTTTTTTGTTACTCGGTAGCGCAAACCAACACCACCAGCGTAGCGGAAGCCACTATCGACGGAAATACTGTTCTTTTGCACTTCGCCGCCACCAGCAAATGCGACGTATCCAAATCGCTTAGAAAGTCGTCCTCGGTATTCAGCTTGCGCTGTAAGCATTGAATTTCCATAAACATCAAACAATGGAAAACCCCTTATTTCAGAACCTAGAAGGCAACTGTCGAAGAAAGGAGTGCGGTCGCTTTTTTCGCAAGCCGTTGCTCTGAAGGCGATAGCTGATTCATTGCTAACGGGCCAAAACTTGTCGTAGCTTAGCTTCAGTCCGTAGTAGGACAGATCCCCGTTTTGAACATCGTTTGAGTAGGTCAGCGCCAGATCCACTTTGTTCCCGCTAACCGGGTAAAACGTATCGTCGCGAGTATCCCATTTCGCTACGAGGCCTACTGTCGCTATCGCAGTGTCTGAGAGTTCGGCAACTTCAGGAGGCAACGCGATACCGTCTACACCTGAAACTACGGTATTCAGATACTGCAACGATGCACCTGCGGAAAAAGTATCCGTAAACGATTAAAATGCCCATCAGAAAGTAGGCAAGTGTATGGCCCAGGATTAGTGCGTAGCTTTTTGCAATCGGACGGCTCCTTGTGAGAGCATATGCAATCGCCACGAGTAGAACTGGGTTTGCTACATCAACCAATAAAATAGGTATTCCTACCGCCCAAATACTACTCATTCCGGGCACCGAACACGCAAGTTTTTAGGTTTCCTAGACATCCTCTCATGTCCTCAACTTAGCTTTCAGAGGAGCCTAGTGGGAAGGATGATCTACTGCCCTGTGGCCCACTATCGATTTCGGTGTGTAGCGAGGCAGCCCAATACTTGCAGCGTTCCAATAGTCTTTCGTGCAATAAACTCATCTTACGGTTCCCATCCAATTTTTACGAAAATTGGGGTTTGAGTGTGGCTGTCGACCCCCAAACATCCGGGTCGAAGTTTCACCAGATCGAGAATGTGAAATTACTAAGAGTTCGTTTTCTGCCATTGCGTCGAAAATGAGGTCGTGCCGCCAACCTGAAACTAAGACGTTCACTGTCGTGGTAACTTCGTTATCCGAAATCGTATTGCGCACGGCTTTTTTAGCTCCAAATTGTTCTCTTTTTTTGTTTAGAAGAAAAAAGAGATGCCAAATTTGAACTGTCTGTTTGGTCCGCCTGTCGGAGACTGGTTAACGTCGTAGTATCCAGCGCTCAGGTCCAGTGCCGTACCCTTCTCCTCGTTGGTTATGATAGTTTTGCCGACCGTTAGGCCCAATGGCACTAACCAGGCGTCATCACTGCTAGAGGCATTCCAATTATATGATATCACATTGTTATATCCAAAGTACCAACCTCCACCAAGGCCGTAGATCAGGATCGGCTGTAGTATAGTCGTGCTGAAGTCGCTTTCTCCCCACATATGAGCAAGAACACCACCCCAGGACAAATCTCCTGCCTGGCCAAATATCACGAAGGCCGGACCCGCGCCCCAACCCGCGCCCTGAAGCGCGTCGTCGGTGTGGGTCGGTAAAGATACTTGTAGCCCATAGCCGAGAGAAATATTGCCCGAAGGTGTCGGTGCGTAAAACGCTTGAACCGTTGAATCACCTATTCCCCATTCGAGATCGGAGTTTTGGGTGGGTTCACCTATACCGGGCGGTAGAACTGCACCCGGCGCAACACCCTGAATTGGGATAATGCCCCTTAGCACCAGGTTGGCGCCGTCAAGTGGAACTGCGTAGACTGGTTGAATCTGGAAGTTATAACTGTCTTCCTCATCCGTGCCCGTTCTGAATGCTACCGTGTTGTCAGTCATGATCGCGCGAATGTCAGCGAGGGGGTTGGCGGCTTTTCGGGCAGCTTCGCATGCTGCATCGCATCCGGCGTCTTGTGCTTGCGCAATCGTAGGCAGAAAGCTGTATGCCAGCGCACCAATAACGAGATGTGACAACTTCTTTTTCATCTTCAATTCCCCGTCCCTAGAACACTGATTTACCACAAGTCTTCTGTCTCAAGGCTGCAATGCGATCCGCCAGCGCACAAGTCCTCTATCAGGTATTAACATTCATTTTCGTTTAACTATGCCGTGTCGCTTTCAAGATATCGAACGGTTTGGATACGCAAATTGTGCAATTCTCGCTCAATTTGCTCTTCCAGTTTTGACCGTGGTTTTGGGCGAGTAAGGGCGTGGAGAACCCAGGACGGAATAGCCGTCCAATAACTTACTGCTTTCTCAGTGTATCGCTCGGCAACTCGCCATATTGTCGTTTGTAATACTCAGAGAAACGCCCAAAATCGCGAAACCCATGTTTGCTTGCCACTTGCTTGATCAAAGTGCTCTGACTGTTGCCCATCGCCAATTCGAACCGGGCGTTTTGAAGCCTTCGAAAGCGTATAAATTTTGCCGGGGAAACTCCAAGCTCTTGTCGGAAAGACAGGTATAAAAGTCTAGAGCTAACGCAAATCGCATCCGCAAGCTGTCGAGAGCTAAAAAACTGCTGGGAACTACTTATGGCTTCCAAGGCTCGTGCAACAGTCTTCCAAGTGGCGGCGCTTTTCAGGTTTGCGAAATCCTTTGACTTCTCGCTGTTTCTACAAAGCATGTCACCTAGCGAAAACATGATGTGATCTTGGAGATCATCGGGTGAAAATTGATCCCAAAGATGCGGTTGGTCAAATAAGCTGAACAGTAACTTCCGTAAACGCCGTCCAGTCGTCCCAAGCTTTGCAATTCCGTTTGTCGTATTCTGAGCCGTGTCAATTCGACAAAGTTCATGGACCCCGTAGCGGTCTAGCAGGTTGGTCTCGAAGGTCACAAAAACCGAACTAAGGCCAGCTGGTGTCAGGCTTGCATGGTCGCGACCGGAGGACGTAATCAAAACATCATCCGCTATTACAGGTAGGCCACACCAAATCTCGTTTTCGCTATTCGGGCGATAGAACGCAAAGCTTGTTGTTTCGCCGTCATGGGTCCAGTTTACATGGCAAGGATGAGATTCTTCATTTAGCATGACTTGAAGGTCCGCTACGCGAACGATCTGCAACTTGGAGTGTGTTATTCCGGGTTTGAGTTGGACGGCCTCAATGTTCCAACCACTCATTGCTGCATCAGTTTCCTGAAGAAAAGAAAACTCCTGATCCACGAGCAAGTTTTTTGTACTCATCCGCTAGGCACCTCAAATCAAAGGTAGACAATTTCTGCCTCTAGCGCGAGACCAAGGTGGCAAAATCCCATTTTTTAAGAATAATTGCTCCAATCGGCCATCATTCCTCAAAGTAGCGGTGTTCCGCCGCCGGGTAAGGGAGCACTGAACCATGGGTCCGACTTATGATTCCTTGTTCATCCAATACCGCCGATACTATCAGCAGTTTTGCTCGAATACCGGATACAGGTATTGAGCGGATGAAAGCGAACGGCAGTTTGTCCGCATCTCGGGATTTGCAAAGTTTAGTTTGGAATGTCCGGTTTGGGCTGGACTTGCCAAACATGCAAGCCGCGGAGAATGGCCGCATCGAGCCCTTACCTACCAAATGCTGCGCTTTGAGCAGATGTCCGGTTTCTCATTCCGGTCGCAATGGAAGGATGTCGGGAACTCTTGCGTAGGGTGCGGGGGGCAGCCAGTTTTGAAATGTGCGAGCCAGTCTTGGATCGCCACTTAGAAAAAATGACCCCAGTTCCGTCTCTTTGGCTAAAGTGGTTCGCCCCATTATGATGCCGCCCATCGCGACCAACGTAGTTTCCACATACAGATCGACATCCAGATCAGGATCGTGAACGCAAAGTTCAGGGGGCGTTCCTCGCTGGGCCAGAAACCAAAATGTGTCGTAGTCCGTTGGCTCATCCCTGAAATGAAAGCGGATTACTGACCGCTTGTCAGGCAGAGCATCTACCTGGAGCACGCTTTGACATTTCCACATCATCGGCGAGGCCAGCGTTCCCGCGAGAGCGACCTCAGCTTCGATATTCTGTTGTGCCCAGACCCCGAGCGCCTTGATGACCGGTTCCAGAGCTTCGGACTTGGGCGTGCGAAAGTAGTCTACAGAACCGGTCGCATTATCTTCGACACGCTCCACCAGACCATTGCGCTCCATTTCGGAAAGTCGCCGAGACAGAACTCCGGGGGAGATGCTGCCAAGGCGTCGTCGCAACGTGTTGAACCTGGTGGCTCCGGCCCAAATCTCGGTCAGGATTGGAATGGTCCATCGAGGTTCCAGCAATTGGCTGGCGCGGGAAATCGGGCATAGAAGACCGTATGGTTTGACGTTCATAAGAAACTCCTCAGCGTCCATAATACCCAGCAAAGCCACTTGGGCTAGTACGTCTGAAATACCAGCATCAGTACTTCCCACGCACTACTCTGAAAGGATTGCGCCATGGTGGAGTTGGTCATCGCAAATTGAGGAGAATACGATGACACAGAACACCGCCATGACGGGGATCACCAACGGGGAGTTGTGGGGCCGCCGGGCGCAGGATTGGGCTAAGTATCAAGAAGCCTCAATCGCTCCGGTATTTGATACGGTTCTTGAGCGAACTGGCGTGAGCGAGGGGACCAGATATCTTGATATTGGCTGCGGGGCGGGATTGGCGGCAGCAAAGGCCAGCGCTCTGGGGGCGGTGGTGACTGGTCTCGATGCATCAAGCGCATTGATCGATATTGCCCAGTCTCGGTTACCTGCAGCCGCCTTTCACGTAGGGGATTTGCAGGAACTCCCGTTCCCTAGCGACAGCTTTGATCTGGTGACAAGTTTCAACGCCATCCAGTATGCCGGGGATGTCGCCGAGGCTTTGTCAGAGGTAAAACGCGTCCTTGCACCCGGTGGCGCAATAGCCATCGCGACTTGGGGCGACCCAGAAGGCATGGAGGCAGCCGAGGTCGTGACAGTTTTAAAGCCTCTTTTGCCACCTCCGCTGCCCAACGCACCGGGCCCATTTGCTTTGTCTGATGACACCGTGCTGCGTCAGTTCGTCGAGGAGGGCGGGTTCGAAGCATACGATGTCTTCGACGTCGACAGTCCCTGGTCCTATCCCGATGAACCGGCTGCAATTGCTGGTCTTGCCGCATCTGGTGTCGCGGCCAAAGCAATAAGCTTGGCAGGAAAAGATGCGGTGGATAAGGCGCATCGCTCGGCCATTGCACCATACCGCAAGGCAAATGGTTTGATCGAGTTCGGTGCCACCTTTAAGGTGGTTCTGGCCAAGTTACCAAACGCATAGTGCTTGGCGCGAAAAACCTAGCCCTCAAAAGCGGCCGTTGAAGAACTGCAGAGCAATGGCCGTTTTGCCCGCTTAACCGCTGTCCAAACGGTTGGCACCCGCTGCAAGGCGGCGAATGGTAGGATCGAGCCCATTCCTTCAATTCGGGTGTTCGTGGCGAATGTCTGTTTCAATGTGCGTTAGTCTTATGCGGTTCGGTGATATTGACCAATCAGTCCAGTGTGCGGACGGAACCAATTCACGCTGCATGTCGCAATAACGAGTTAGGATTTTCCTAATAGGTGGTTGCAAATATTTTATTTGCGTTCAGTTCGGCGGTTTGCGTTATTGCGAATTGCAACGGACTACCCGATACGCTTGGCACTTATGCTTCAACGCTGTCGCCTTCTGATTTTAGGAGACGAAATCATGGTAGATTCAACTGACCGTGCCTTTCATGGAAATCACCAATACGGGATGGGGTATGAACCCACCTATAGCGGTGCAAACAGCCTGTTCCGCAGGCAATATTCACGTGACCTTGAAGGCGTCGATATTGTCACTTGGGGCGTCCCATATGATTTGAGTGTCACCAATAGGCCCGGTTGTCGCTTCGGACCGCGCGGTATTCGCGCAGCATCCACCAACGTCGCTTGGGATGGAGGTCCGTGGTATTGGGATTTTGATCCATTCCAAAAGCTCAGGATGGTGGATTATGGCGACTGCACGTTTGATCCCGGGTTCCCGACGGAAATCCCCGAAACCATTTACCACGAAGCCAAAAGCATTCTGGCATCAAAGGCGTTTCTGCTTACAATGGGCGGCGATCACTCTGTCACATATCCTATTTTACGGGCACAGGCTGAACGACACGGGCCGATATCCCTGATCCAGATAGATGCGCATTCGGACACTTGGGAAGAAAACCCAAAACGCTTTGACCATGGATCCATGTTCTACCACGCCGCGCAAGAGGGCATTCTTGACGCACAACACTCCATTCAAGCTGGGCTTCGGACTTACAACGCCAAATCACATGGCTTCAAAACGCTGACGGCTGAATTCGTACATGAGCAGGGCGTTGCGGCGACAGTCGCGAAGATCAAAGAGGTTGTCGGGGATCGCCCCGCTTATTTGACCTTTGACATTGACGCGCTTGATCCAGCATTTGCGCCGGGCACCGGTACACCAGTTTGCGGCGGGCTGACCACCTGGCAGGCAATCTCGCTGATCCGCAAGTTGACTGGTGTGAACCTGATCGGAGCAGATGTCGTTGAGGTTTCTCCACCTTTTGACAATGCCGAAATTACCGCATTGGCTGGGGCGTCATTGCTGCTTGAGATGACTTGCCTCGTCGCTTCGCAAAGATAATTAGGCAGGCGGAGAATCTTCGCCTGCTCTTTAACAAATGGTGTCACTCTGACAGCAGACATTCGATCAATGGCGGCAAAGTCCGCATCTCGGAAGTCATCATGCTTGGATTGGAAGGTCCGCTTTGGGCTGGAAACAGTCGTCGCCGATTGAAGCAATGAGCGATTGCTTAGAACCTTTCGAGGACATTGCGCTAAAATTGGATTGGCCCTTGGCACGATTTGTCTGCGATAGTTTCGAGCTTTGGCATCCTGACCAACTCTACGGCTTAACACCAGCTTTCTTCAAGCCTTCGACCAAAAGCGCATTGTGTTCGGGTAGACGGAAGAGGATCAAAGCTCCGGAGACAATGCTGTCTAGGAACGCTGGGGCGAAATCCGCCAGCGCCTGCTCATGTGGCAGGCCTGCTTCGGCGCGCCCGAGGTGGGCGGCACTGGCGATCATAAGAGCCCGGCGGATCGGCGCACGCGGCGTCATCTGAATGGCGTGCTCACCCCAACGCATTGCGTCTTCAAAATCAGCGTCGGCGAAGGCAGCTTGGGCGAGCGCCAGATAGGCGTCTCCTACCCAGAGGTCAGTGTCGCGTGGGGAAAGCTGGAGGGCAAGGTGGGCATGTTCGCGCGCCTGTGTGGTTCGGCCGACCAAAGATTCATGCCAGGCCATGAAGAAGATGTTCCGGGCAAAGTTCGGGTTCAGTGTGAAGCCCAAACTGAAGTCGGCGTTGGCCCCGTCAAAATCTCCACGGAAATGACGAACCATACCGCGAACGCATAAGGCGCGCGGGTCGAGTTGACCACCAAGAAACAGAGGTTCAACGCTTTTATCAGCTAGGCCCAGGTTTTCGGTGGGGTCCTCATCGAACTGGTATAGATAACGCATCAGGTAGGCAAACGCTTTGATCCAATGGGCCTGGACGTTGCGCGGGTCGAGATCAATGGCGCGATCAGAGACCGATATGACCTCATCGAACTTATCCTGAGAGTAGAAGCCTCCCGCGTAGAAGATCGCCATTGCACGTAGCGAGAGGTCGTAGGAGTTGAAGTCGATATCTCGAGCCACAGACGCGCGATCTATTTCGGCAATGGATATCTGGGGGGCGATGGCGCCGACCACGCTGCGTGTAATCTCATCCTGTAACGCGAAGATGTCGTCTAGCGTGCGGTCGTAGCGCTCGGCCCAAACATGGGCTCCATTTGTGCAGTCGATGAGTTGGGCAGTAATGCGTACGCGGTTTTGGGCTCGACGGAGGCTACCCTCTAGCATGTAGCGAACACCGAGTTCTCGAGCGATATCTATATGGGTGACGGGGCGACCCCTGAACGAAAATGAGGAGTTGCGGGCGATGACGAAAAGCTCGGGAAAGCGCGAGAGCTCTGTGATGATGTCTTCGGAAACGCCGTCACAGAAGTATTCCTGTTCTGGATCATTGGACATGTTCTGGAAGGGCAAGACAGCGATGGAGGGTTTGTCAGTGGGTTGAGATTGGTTTTGCGTGGAATCTGATTTGCCCTCCATCGCCAATTTGTAGGCGCGAACTGGCTCGGAGATGTTTTTGAGCGCTACTTCGCCAAGGTCTATGATGTCGTGTTCGATTTTGCCTCGAACCTGCCGGCATGCGTCGTCAGACAGTA
The DNA here is from genome assembly GCF_056536985.1 of Ruegeria sp. CH8. NCBI lineage: Bacteria > Pseudomonadati > Pseudomonadota > Alphaproteobacteria > Rhodobacterales > Roseobacteraceae > Ruegeria > Ruegeria sp. CH8. Next base: position 29,741 of record NZ_JBQFQR010000040.1, read on the forward strand.
TGACACCGCCTGGGTCAGCGATGCCTTCGAGTCTTGCGGCAAGATTAACACCCTCGCCATAAATGTCGCCCTCGTCCAAGATTACGTCTCCAATGTGCAACCCTATTCGGAAGCTGATCCGGCTTTCGGTGGGGCTCTCGGCTTCGGCGGCGTGCAGCACCTTCTGGAGCGTCGCTGCGGCCTCAACGGCAGAAACGACCGAGCTAAAAAGTGCAAACAGGCCATCACCGGTAAGCTTGATAATCTCACCTCCGGCACTTTCGATACTTGGATTGATGATGTCCCGTCGTAGGTCTTTGAGACGAGCAAGTGTTCCCGCCTCGTTAGCCGCCATAAGCCGTGAGTAGCCGACCATATCGGCGGCAAGTATGGCGGCAAGTCGGCGTGTCATGCGCATTTCCCAATAGCAACCTTTTTTCGAATCTATCAAGTTCGGCAGTAGTGTGCCAACTTTCGAGAATGTCCGCTTCGGGCTGCCACCGGTCATTAATGTGAAAAGTAACGAAAGGCGACAACAAGCCCAATGCGGGCTTTGCCAACCTTTCAAATCAGCATCATCCCCGACCATTTCAGTTCGAGTTTCAATCCCTAGCGGGCAAGGCAACCTCGCCTTCCCAGTCAGAAATACGGTGCG
>NZ_JBQFQR010000041.1:0-28266 GCF_056536985.1 Ruegeria sp. CH8
CTCACGGCTTTTATCCATGAGGTCAACATACCGGACCTCGTTCGCCCCGGAGAGCGACCGCCGCAATCACACCATGTCTTGGGGGGCTGTAATTCTTTGGCGCATCGGACCAGCGCAAACCATTGCGGTGAATGAAGATAATCCCGCTCAGCACTCTCTTGTCATCGACCCGTGGCCTGCCATGGCTCTTCGGAAGGTAAGGCCGGAGACGTTCCATCTTTTCGTCAGTCAGCCAGAAAAGGTCAGACATGTTCGCCGCTCATTTTTTCAGCGGTGAATCACGCAGCAATACGGAAATCAATGGGTTCTGAGCCTAACGATCACCGCCTGAGTAACTTCATCCACAGAAACGATATCAAACAACTTGAAGATGTCTTGGGCTACCTCTAAAGCGGGCAGGTAGCGACTGTGTTGCGCAGGTGTGCGGTGGTGTTTGGCATCAAGATCAGGGTGCTGGACTTAGCCAGGATGGAGATTCGATAGACCCCCTCCGATAAATGCACTAAACCGACCCAGGCAAAGAACTAGGTGAGCGAACGAATTTAAGAGGCGATATGAGATTTTCGCGCAATCTGGAGCAGCACATCGTGGTCGATACTGACCCCGTTCGCACGGCTCTTGTAAAGATTAATCAAAACAAATCGCGCCAGGTGTTTGTTGTCACGGCGTCAGGTATGTTGAAGGGGCTTTTGACAGACGGCGATTTTCGCCGCTGGATTGTCTCGCTGCCCGAAATCTCCATAGACCGTCCTGTATTGGAGGTGATGAACAGTTCATGTATCCGGGCTTCTGTCGGCGACAGCGCGTCCTATATTGAGAGCTTGTTCTCGCAAAAGATCACATCAATCCCACTTGTTGATGACAGCGAACGCCTGGTCGCGATTGCTTGGGGCGACGTTGGCACGATGCGCATGGGCGAGCGCGATATCGGCGAGGGTTGCCCCGCGTTCGTGATCGCCGAGATTGGGAACAACCATAACGGCGATATGGATTTGGCCAAGCATTTGGTGGATCTCGCCGCTCAGGCAGGGGCAGATTGTGCCAAGTTCCAATTGCGGGACTTTGCTTCGCTCTATGGCAAGGTAGGTGCGAACAAGACTGGTGATCTCGGCGCCGAATACACAGATGACCTGCTGCGAAAATACCAGCTGGCACCTGATCAGATGTTCGAGCTCCTCGACTACTCGCGTGAGCAAGGTCTGGTCCCGCTTTGTACGCCTTGGGAAGAGGAAAGCTTACGCCAGCTTGACGCTTACGGCGCGCCAGGTTTCAAGATTTCCTCGGCGGATATGACCAACCATACACTTCTGGCGGCGGCGGCGCAGACTGGTAAACCCTTGATTGTCTCCACCGGCATGTCCTTTGAGTATGAGGTCAAGGATTCTGTCGGGCTACTCAAGAACAAGGGTGCGGATTTTGCTCTGCTGCACTGCAACTCGGCCTATCCAGCACCAATGCAGGACGTGAACTTATCCTATCTGACGCGCCTGAAGGAGATCAGCGGCGGAATCATCGGGTATTCTGGCCATGAACGTGGTTACGAGGCCTGTATTGCGGCGGTCGCGATGGGTGCAAAGATCATTGAGAAACACTTCACCGTTGACCGTACGTTGGAGGGTAATGACCACCGTGTGAGCCTTCTGCCGCAGGAATTTGGTGACATGGTAAAGGCCATTCGCAACGTTGAAGACGCCATGGGCAACAATGAGGCGCGCAAGTTGTCTCAGGGTGAGCGGCTCAATCGAGAGGTGCTCGCAAAATCGCTTATGGCCAAACGTGAGCTCAAGGCAGGCCATGTTATCACACGCGGCGACATCGACATTAAGAGCCCGGGACAAGGGCTTCAGCCCTCACGTCTCGAAGACCTGATCGGTGCCACTCTCGCGCGCGATGTTGAAACGGGCACGCCGTTCTTTGAGGCTGATATCGCGGGACAAGGAATTGCTCCACGAGCCTACGCCTTTGACCGTCCCTGGGGCATTCCCGTACGCTACCATGATCTCGCGACACTGGTTGCAGCCGCGCCCGTGGATTTCGTTGAAATTCACTTTAGCTACCGAGATCTTGATCTCGATATCAACGATTACGCCTCTGAGCCTTTTGACTGTGGCCTCGCCGTACATGCACCGGAACTTTTTGAAGGTGATCACATTATGGACCTGGCCTCGCCGGATGAGGCCTATCGTGCCCGCTCCATCGATGAGCTGCGCCGCGTGGTCGATCAGACCAGAAAACTTAAACCGTTTTTTCCAAAGACGGAGTGCCCGGTAATCGTGATCAACGCCGGAGGATTTAGCGCTGATACGTTCTTAACCAATGAAGACCGGCCTGAGATGTATTTGCGCGTGGCAGACGCGTTGGCCGCTGTTGATGCAGATGGTGTCGAGATCATCATCCAGACCATGCCACCGTACCCTTGGCACTTTGGCGGCCAGCGATATCACAACCTCTTTGTGCGCCCGGACGAAATTAAAGACTTTTGTGAGCGTTACGGCACGCGATTGTGCTACGATGTATCGCATTCGAAATTGGCGTGTAATCAGCTTCATCTGTCGCTGCAAACGTTTACAGAAACGGTTGGGCCCTACTCAGCGCATCTGCATATCGTAGACGCGCGCGGGACCCGCGATGAAGGGTTGCAGATAGGGGAGGGCGAGATTGACTTTGTGGCGCTCGGGCGTGCTCTCGCAGCAACCTGCCCAGAGGCCACATTCATTCCCGAGATTTGGCAAGGCCACAAAAACGCGGGCAGAGGCTTTTGGGTCGCGCTCGATCGCCTCGAAAAGGCCTTCGCGCTGTGAGCGGGACGACAGCAAATTCCAATCGCGACATTCTCTGCGTGATCCCAGCGCGTGCGGGATCCAAGGGTATTCCGCGGAAGAACACCATAGAGTTTTCTGGCAAACCTCTCTTGGCTTGGACGATCGAGGCCGCTTTAGGAGCAGAGTCGGTTGGCCCCGTTATTGTCTCGACTGAGAGCGAGGAAACGGCTGGGATAGCGAAAGAATGGGGCGCCGACGTACCATTCTTGAGACCGGCTGAGCTTGCCCAGGACAATGTGCACGCCATTTATACCGTGCTACACACACTTAATTGGTACCAGGAGTCGAAGGGACATTTGCCGTTTGGGGTCATGATGCTGCTGCCAACGAGTCCTTTGCGCACTGTCCGGCATGTCGAAGAGGCTGCGCAATTGTTCTTGACCCAGGACGCTCCAGCGGTGATTGGCGTTACGGATTTGGGCAAACATATGACCAACCTGCGCTACATGAATGGCCATCTGCTCGAACGCGTCGCTTCCGACGTCTCGCCCAATCAGCAGCGTCAAGGCGTTGCATCGCTGTACGGAGTGACAGGCGCTATGTTTCTGGCGCGGAGCGACCTTTTGAAAGCAGAAGAAACCTTTCATTTGTCCGGTGCTCTGGGTTTCCCCATGAGCGCGCTTAGTGCTATTGACGTCAACACGCCGGAAGATCTCGCACTCGCACGCTGGGTCAAGAAAGCTGGCTGGTCGGACTTAGCATTGAGACCGTCAGATTAGGACCGCGTGCCTAGGAGAGTAAAGACACATCATGCCAAGACTACTGCACATCGGCATTCACAACTCAAAGAACAAAAACGCCGGGGACACGGTGCTCTTCCCCGTGGTGCGCGCGTTGTTCGAAGATCAAGTGCCGGATTGCACTTGGGATTATCGCCAGCTTTGGGATCCATTTACTTTGAATGATGCTAAAGTGGCTAACGAAGACTATGACGGCATTGTTATCGGAGGCGGCGGGCTTTTGCTGCGAGATCAGGCTGGTAGCGACACTTCCAATAGTGGTTGGCAATGGAATAGCGAGATTGCCGCAGTCGAAGCCCTGCGTGTGCCGGTGTATTTCTTTGCCGTGGGTTACAATCGGTTTCGCGGGCAGGAAGACTTTGATCCGGTCTTCGCCGAGCACATTGCGGCGACCCTGCGCGCGAGCGCGTTTTTCGGCTTGCGCAACCACGGCTCAATCGCTGCTGTCAAATCTTATGTGCCGACAAAGTTGGCAGAACGGATCTGCCTTCAGCAATGTCCGACCACGGTGATCTGGCAATTGTATCCGGATGCCCGGCAAGTCGTTGAAACACGACCCGCCAACAAAAGGCCGATCTTGACCCTTAATACCGCCTTCGACCGCGAAACCCTGCGGTTTGGTGAAACCAAAGTAGCCGCACTTGAGACTATCGCACGGTCAATGAAACGAGCCGAAGACAAAGGCTGGCAAATCCAGTTGGTGGCGCACAAGACCAAGGATCTCGAGGTCGCGCCTTACCTCGTCGAAAAGGGTGTTGCTTTTGACACATTCGACTTGACCGAGGCCGGCTACAGGGATGTGATCGACTACTATACCCAGCCTGACCTAGTGGTGGGTATGCGCGGTCATGCGCAGATGATCCCTTTTGGCATGCGCTGTCCGATCTTTTCGATCATCAGCCATAACAAGATGCGCTTTTTCCTGGATGATATTGGCCACCCGGAATGGGGTCACGATATCGGCGACCCACAGTTTTCCGAGACCCTCGATGCCTTCATAGATCAGGCCGCATGTAACCCGGCGTCCTTGAGGCAGTCCGTAGCCGAAGCCCAGACTTTGTGTTGGGAGCGTTCGCTCGCTAATATGCAGACTATCGCCCGTTCTCTGGCGACTTAAACCGAAAGAGCCCCGACTATGAAACACCCTCTGATGGTGCAGCTGGAGCGCAGTAAATGTGTCTCGCAGGACAGATTGAAGCCGTTCTTCCCTCAAGTCCGCGACCACGATGACATCGCCGTTTTGATCGATCCCGTGACCCAAGTGATTGTTCTCTCGCGCTTCGATCACATCGATATCCAATACTACATTGACCGCAATGAGACCAATGGCACAATCGTGCAGGACTTGGTTATCAAGACGCCGAAGATGGAGGACAATGCCCGCCGTAGCAATGTCTTTAAACCCTATATCAAAGGCAAGCACTGGCTCGATTTCGGCAGTGGACTAGGTGGCATGCTGGATGAGATGGCAGGTGCCGCTGAAAGTGCCGTTGGTCTTGAGCCCAACGAGGAACGGGCGCATTTTTGCCGCTCCAAGGGCCACGAAATTGTGGGAAGCATCGAAGACATCGCGGACAATTCACTTGATTGCATCACGGTATTTCACACCTTTGAACACCTAACTGATCCAATCGGCACGGCTGAGGACCTCAGACGTAAGCTGCGCCCGGGTGGGACCCTTATCTGCGAAGTTCCGCACGCTCGTGACGCCCTGATCCATACCTACGATTGTGACGCGTTCAAGAAATTCACTTTTTGGAGCGAGCATCTGGTGCTGCATACGCGCCAGAGCCTTGCAAGTCTGCTGAGATGCGCAGGTTTCAACAACATCGAAGTGAGCGGCCTGCAACGCTATCCGCTTGCCAATCATCTGTATTGGCTCGCAAAAGGTGCCCCTGGCGGTCAAGCGCACTGGAGTTTCTTAGTGTCTGAGGCACTCGATCATGAATACGAAGCCCAGCTCTCTAAAATAGACCGAACCGATACGATCTTTGCTATATGTCAAGCATAGTTTGCGACAGTGAGCGGCGTGTATGACTGCTGACGCTAAAGTATAACTCATCATGAAAAGCATATTGCCGACTGTTATTCTGTCAGTTTGCTTGAAGGCCAACGCACAACTGGGATACATATCCTCGCAAACCCGAACAAGATATCGAGTATGACCACCTTAATCCACACTGGTACTTTTGATGTTGAAAACTACGGCGACTTGCTGTTTCCGGAAATCGTATTCCAACATTTTCCGCAAGCTAATATAAGCCATGTCAGCCCAGCAGGATCACCTCAAGTATGGGGAGACACGAGGCCGTGCCATGCGCTTTTGGACATAGCCCGAGAGCCCGCGCATGCCGTGATAGTTGGCGGTGGTAATATCATCCACGCAAAGCGAACGCTTTTGTCGTCTTATCGCGCGGCGAACACCGAACTGGTCGGTTACGCTGATCTTTGGGCGGTTGTCGCACTCGCGGCACCACATGAAATGCCCGTGGTGTGGAACGCGCCCGGTGTCGCAGAACAATTCGCACCAGAAGTCTTGCCATTGGTTCAGGAAGCCCTCCGTAGAACCCGGTATATTTCCGTTCGAGATGACGAGAGCCGCACCTATCTTTTGGAAGCAGTCCCCGAACTCGATGTCACTGTCGTGCCTGACAGTGCCTGGGATCTACCCTCCATTTTCAGTTCTGACCAGTTGGACAAGGCAAAGGTTGCAGCACTAACGCGGCTCGGTGCAAACCCAGAAGAACCTTATTTGGTGTTCCACCTAAACAAGCGTTATTTGCAAGATATCCCGGTTACGCAGCTTTGTGAAGAAATAGACGGCCTGTGCGGGCATCTCTCACTTAGGCCTCTACTTATTGGGATTGGACCCTGTCACGACGATGACAAAACGGCCAACGAAATCGCGGCGCAATTAGCCACCAAACCAATTGTCATGGACCGCCCCAATAGTATTCGCGAAGTCGCTGGTTTGATAGCAGGCTCAGAGGGCTATATCGGCTCCTCCATGCATGGCTATATCACCGCTGCGGCATTTGGTGTTCCTGCTTTGGTGATCGCATCAGGCAAACATAAGTTTCAGGGCGTGGTCCGATTAACGGGCGCTCCTGAGACTCTTCAGAACACGTGGACTGGCGCGCGTGAAAAATTTCTGTCCTATGACACCGAGGCTTTAAGCGAAAGGTTCAGAAAGGCTCAATTCAAAGCGTCGCAAGAACTCTCCCAGCATTGGGCGACAATCAAAGCCATTGTGACCCAGGCGGAAAATCAAGCCTCTCCCACTGTACTGAACTTAGAAAAGACATGGGAGGCCAGGGCCGGCGTTTTGTCGGCACAACTGCGAGAAATATATTCCCGCGCACCGAAATCAGGTAAGTCACCGAATGTCCCGACGCGTGTTTCACCTGATCACCTGCGTGACGAAAAGGAACCTGAGAAGAAGAAACCCAAACCTGCTGATGATCACCTGCGTGACGAAAAGAAACCAAAGAAGAAAAAACGAAAACCTGCCGAAAAGGGCTTCTTTGCTGTGGCCAAATCCCTCTTCAAATGAGGGTTTTTAAAAGGACCGCGAGACGTTGAAAAAACGGATCTACCTTCCTATAGAAATTCAGAACCGAGAATTCGATGTACGGCTTGATCTAGCTGCAAAAATGCTCGCCAAAGATTGGGAAGTTATCCTGGGGCGGTTTAACGATGTTGTGAATCTTGCTCATCAGTTGGGAGGCGGAGTTTTATTTTATAAAGCTCATAGCGACTCCGTCATCGAGAAAAAACTCATGCCAGCAAAGAAGGCTGGGACGCGTCTCGTTTGCTTAGATGAAGAAGGTTTGATTTTCCCGTCATCGCAGTGGTATTTGCGTCATCGCATCGGTACTGGTGAATTTCTTGACCAGATCGATGCAATCTTTACCTGGGGCCCGCTGCAACACAATATTCTTGCATCTACATTTCCGCAAATCTCGACCAAATTGCATATGACAGGCAATGCTCGCATCCACCCGTCGCCCCGCAGCAAAGATAGAAAACGCGATGTGATTCTGATTAATACCAATTTCGGACCCGCGAATTTGTCGAAGACCATTCGCGAGACCTATATCGAAATGGTCGAGAAACAGAGAACTGAGACAGGGCTCGAAGATCGTCGTTTCCTCGAAAGCCGTCAGGAATACTATGGCGCGTTAATCGAGCACTACGTCGCCTTCATACGGGATTTGGCGACACAGAATATTCAGCGCGGTAAGCCATTTAAGATTGTTCTACGACCTCATCCGATCGAAGACATGTTGTTTTGGGAAGACGCTATGTTTGATTTGGATGTCAAGGTTGAAACTAAGCGACCCACGACGGCATTTTTTCCATCCTGCCACTGCATGATCCATACGGGCTGCACAACTGCGATTGAAGGCTTCATGGCAGGCGTGCCCGTTTTGCGGTATAACCCGATCTATCCGCAGAACAACACCCAGGAATCTATTATTCCAAACGCCATTTCGCAGGACATTACAAATGCTTCTCAAGTATTTGACATCTCCCCAAAAAAACGAGATGTAGCCGAAAGTCTTTCGGACTACATCTTTTTTGGAGAAAACTCTCCCAGCAACATTCAAGCAGACATCATTGATAACCTAGATGTCACCATGGGCAAACCTGTGCCAAACATGGGTTCAGTCGATGCGTTCTCCGACCATCTGGATGTTTTGCAGTCAAAGTGCATTGCCACGTATCCTCAGATGGCAAAGCGTTTCTTGGAGTCCAAAACCTTCGCGAAACGGCGCGCGCAGCTTCACCGCTGGCCCTTATTGGCGAAACGAGATCTCAAGAGTCGAAGCCCCCGCCCCGTGACTGTGAAGAAAGTAAAGCCTCAAGTCTTTCTTCTACAGAATTGATTTCCGCTCGAGCCTGGTTCATCAGTCACTCAGTCGATCGAGGTGGGATTTGTACCGGTAAGCTACGACCCATAAGGCAACACAGGAGGGCAGACCTTCCGGACTTGTCTTCCTTCGGGCTTTCCACGAGGCAGAGAATCTCTCTGTACACTAAATGTCTTCGTTTTTTTGTCAGAGCCTCCCCATTTTGGGATCGTTTCATTTATTGGACTTTAATTATACCCTTGGCGATACTGAAACACCTGCTAGAAAGTCGTTCTTGAAAATTAGCACAATTTGTGGGGAGAAAGCTAACAGCTATGGAACTGGTGCCTCTTGCCATCCCGGATATTCGGTTGATCACGCCACGCCGCTTTGGCGATGATCGTGGTTTCTTTGAAGAGATTTATAACCAGATCAGCTTTGCCCGCCACGGGATCGAAACGGTGTTTGTGCAGGACAACCACTCGGTTTCGAAGGCTGTGGGAACTGTGCGGGGCTTGCATTTTCAGTCGCCTCCACGTGCTCAGGCCAAGCTGGTGCGCTGCGGACGTGGGCGGCTGTTTGATGTGGCCGTTGATATCCGTAAGGGCTCACCCAGTTTTGGTCAGTGGGTTGGAGCAGAGTTGAGCTTTGAGAATGGCCGAATGCTTTTGGTTCCTGCCGGGTTCGCCCATGGGTTCGTAACGCTCGAGCCGGATACCGAGATCGTCTATAAATGTTCCGATACCTACGCACCGGAAACGGAAGGTGCGGTTCGCTGGGATGATCCCGATATTGGAATCGAGTGGCCGCTATATGGGGCTGAGCCGCGCCTATCAAAAAAGGATAAGGTGGCCCCGCTTTTGCGCGACCTGGACACCCCTTTTGCATTCGAGGCTGACCCATGAAAATCCTTGTAACCGGTGGAGCTGGATTTATAGGCTCTGCTGTTATTCGACGGGCAATCTCTGACGGGCATGAGATCGTCAACGTTGACTCTCTTACCTACGCGGCCTGTCTGGACAATGTGGCCCCGGTCAAGGGCGCTCCAGGATACAGTTTCGAGAGAGCTGATATCCGTGATGCCGATGCGATGGCGGCCATTCTAGACCAGCACCGCCCCGACGCAATCATGCATTTGGCTGCCGAAAGCCATGTTGACCGCTCAATCGACGGTCCTGCGGCGTTTATCGAAACCAATTTGCTCGGAACCTATGTGCTGCTTGAGGCCGCGCGCGCCTATTGGGCCATGGCAGGGCGGCCCGAAACCTTCCGCTTTCATCATATTTCGACTGACGAGGTTTTCGGCTCGCTTGGTGAGACCGGGTTGTTCACCGAAGATAGCCCATATCAACCCAATTCACCCTATTCGGCATCCAAAGCCGGGTCGGATCACTTAGTGCGGGCCTGGCGCGAAACCTATGGCCTGCCAACGGTTTTGACCAATTGTTCGAACAACTACGGCCCTTATCAGTTTCCCGAAAAACTAATCCCGGTGGTGATTCTGAACGCGTTGGCGGGCAAACCCATTCCGATCTACGGGGCAGGGGACAACATTCGGGACTGGCTGCATGTTGAAGACCATGCCGAGGCTCTGCTGTTGGTTTTGCAGCATGGTGAAACGGGGCGCAGCTACAATATTGGCGGCGAGAATGAGATGACCAACCTGGATTTGGTCAAGATGCTCTGCGCCATTCTGGACCGGTTGAAACCCGCAGCAGCGCCGTACGCCGATCAGATAACATTTGTCACCGATCGACCGGGACATGACAGCCGGTATGCGATCGACCCGACGCGCATCCGGACCGAACTGAACTGGCGCCCATCCTATACTCCAGAAACCGGGTTAGAGCAGACGGTGCAGTGGTATCTGGATAATGGCGACTGGTTGCATGCCCTGCAAACGCGCAGCGGAGTGGGTCAGCGCCTGGGGACTGCAGGATGAAGGTGCTGGTTTTTGGCCATAGCGGCCAAGTGGCAACCGAATTGCGTCGGCGCGCCCAGTCGCACGGTGTTTCGGTTATAGCGCTGGACCGCAACGCCGCTGATCTTTCCGACCCGGACGCTTGCGCCCAACTTGTGACCCAGACCGACGCGCAAGTGGTAATCAATGCTGCGGCCTATACAGCCGTTGATCAGGCCGAGGACGAACCTGATCTGGCCCAACGGGTCAACGGCGACGCCCCCGGAGCGATGGCCCGGGCCGCAGCAAAGCGCGGCCTGCCGTTTCTTCATATCTCCACGGATTACGTCTTTGACGGGTCCGGCACACACCCGTGGACCTCACTAGATCCTACGGCTCCTTTTGGTGTTTACGGCCGCTCAAAGCTGAACGGCGAAACTCAGGTAATCGAGGCAGGAGGCTGGCATGCCATTTTGCGCACGAGTTGGGTTTTTTCCGCTCATGGTCGGAATTTCGTCAAGACCATCCTGCGGCTGGCTCAAAATCGTGACCATTTGAAAATCGTGGCCGATCAGATCGGTGGGCCAACCCCGGCGGCCAATATTGCCGACACCCTTCTGGTCATTGCCAAAACCGGTACTACCAAAGCAGGGGGGCTATTTCACTACTCTGGAACACCCAATACCAGCTGGGCCGGTTTTGCGGGCGAAATTGTTCAACAGGCGGGTTTGGATGTTCAGATTCAGGGAATCCCAACCAGCGATTATCCGACTTCGGCCCCCAGACCTTTGAACTCAAGACTAGATTGCACGCGGCTGGCTGATATTTTCAACATCCCGCAGCCTGATTGGAAAACGGGTTTGAGCCATGTTCTGGCCGAGCTTGCAGTGGGCGGCGACTGAAATTCTGAGAGGAAAATTTATGCAGCGAAAAGGCATTATCATGGCCGGAGGGTCCGGGACCCGGCTTTATCCGATCACTATGGCGATCTCAAAGCAGTTGCTGCCCATATACGACAAACCCATGATCTTTTACCCCTTAAGCGTTCTGATGCTGTCCAATATTCGTGACATCGCGATTATCACGACGCCACAGGACCAGGATCAGTTCCAAAGACTGCTGGGGGACGGCAGCCAATACGGCCTGTCGCTGACATGGATTACACAACCCTCGCCCGACGGGCTGGCGCAGGCCTATACTCTGGCTGAGGATTTCCTAGACGGTGCGCCGTCTGCCATGATTCTGGGTGACAACATCTTCTTCGGCCACGGTCTGCCCGACCTATTGCGCGCGGCGGACGTGCAGAACAAGGGTAGCACGGTCTTTGCCTATCGCGTTTCCGACCCCGAACGTTACGGTGTGGTGGATTTCGAGGGCAAAAAGGCGCGCGCTATCATCGAAAAACCCAAAGTTCCGCCCTCACATTATGCGGTGACTGGCCTGTATTTTCTGGATGGTGACGCCCCCGCGCGCGCGCGTCAGGTGCAACCCTCGGCACGCGGTGAGTTGGAGATCACATCGCTGTTGGAAATGTACCTGAAAGAAGGGTTGCTGAACGTAGAGACAATGGGGCGCGGTTTTGCTTGGCTGGATACGGGTACGCATGGGTCTTTGCTGGATGCAGGTAACTTTGTGCGCACCCTGACCGACCGGCAGGGTATGCAAACCGGAAGCCCGGATGAAATCGCTTGGGCAAACGGCTGGATCGACGACGAAGCCCTGAGCAAACGGGCACAACTGTTCGCAAAATCCTCATACGGTGAGTATCTCGAACTGCTGCTGGATTGAGTTTGGGGGGCTTGTGGATGTACCGTGGCTCCCTCATTCATAACAAGAGTCTGCTGGTCTGGTTTTCAGTTTCTTCGTCGTCGTTTTAGCCAAGCGCGCCGGGTGCGGAGGCCTCAAGTCGCTCAAGCGTCCAGCGCGCTTTAAGCGGCGTTTGATTTCCGAGCGATACGTGAGGCCTGACGTTGTTATGGCGTTTCCGAGGTGCTGATCGTCCAATCTTTCTCCTGGAAGGCATCTCTGGCAATAGAACGAATTTCCAGCAGTATTGGATTTTGTTGCGTTCCGCGCACAGCGTTCCTTATCCGTTGCTCGCCGTACAGCGAACGGAGTTGGACCTGCCCATTCTCCGTAAGTTGCTTTCTTTGTTCAGAGGAATAGCTCTTCGTTTTGGCATGGTAAACGAAACAGTCTATCGCCACGGCGCACAAAAAACCCGCATCCTGCGCGCGAAGATTCAAATCGTTTTCCTCACCATACCCTTTTGGAAATCGGACCTCATCGAAGAGGCCCACAGTCTCCAAAACAGTCCGTTTGACGGCAAGGCAAAATCCGTTGATTTGCTCAACGACCGGATACGTGAATGGAGCTGCTATTTCAGCGCAGAACTTGTTAATTGATTGCAGTGTCTCAGGATCCGATTTGACTAGGTTTGGAGACGCATTCGGACCCGGCATATCAGGAATGGATTGCCATCCACCCGCATTGGAGAGCGGCCCCGCGATTCCAATGTTCGGGTGTGCGTGTAGACAATTATGTATCTTACTGATCCAGTCTCCCACAACGATCGTGTCGCTGTTCAGAAGAATAATTGTATCACGGTCGCTCTGTCGCATACCCTCGTTAGCAGCCCTACAAAACCCACTCCCTTTGTCACGGCGGATTAAAAGTACACGATCTAGGTCATTAGACGCGATGGATTCGCAGAGTTCCTTTGTTTTGGCTTCCGACCCATCGTCGACAATGATCAGGCGATCTTCGGCCGAGAGTGTAGGTAAAACGGATTCCAGACAAAGTTTCACGTCATCAAAGCTGTTGTGAACACAGACGATAACATCCGCTGACGTCTTGCTTGTGGGGGTGCGCATCAGATTTTGTCCGTTTTTGCGTAATGTTTCGTTCGAAAGAATTCGGCGGAATGATCAATGGTTTCAGTGAACGGGGCAAACTTAATCTCAGGGACTTCTGCCATAGCCAGCGGCAGAGACAATTGATCTCGCTTAGATCCTTTCGACAGCAAACCCCACCATGTGGCGAACATTTTCTGCACGGGTAAAGATGATGGACGCAGAACCATTGCCATTGTCTCGTACAGATTATCCGCCGGTTTTTTAGATGAAAAATCGATGCGAGCAAGATGCTCGGCGAGTTCTATCGCATTCTCCTTGCCAAGCTGAGCACATGCTGCAGCTTCTGAAATCACGCTGTTTCGAGAAGAGTGCTTGAAAGCTGCAAAGTCGAATGTTTTATCACCAATTCCCGCAATAATGGACTGCGGATCTCGACAAAGGAGTACGTTCCCGTCCACCCAAAGAACCCATTCGAAATTACCAAAGAAAACTGGGAGACAAAGCTTTATAAAACGCGCCCGACGACGCGGGTCGATATGGTGATATGGCGAATGAACTTGTTGCCAGCCGGAAAGCGACTCAATTTTCTTTTCTGAGAATACGAAAAACTCCGCCGTGCTTTTCCAAGCTGGATCAAACGGCATCAGATTATCATAGTCACCGAAGATGGCTGTGACGACAGCGATTTTCTTCCCACTCGAATTTGTAATTTTGAAGGGGTCCAATGCTTGGCTGTCATCGGGAGACAACGCACGTTCCCCTCTGCAACCGATTTTTATCCCGCATCGAACCAAGTACTCCAAACCCCAAGCAGAAAGCGACTTCCCATCTTCTCCTGCAAGGGCGCTATTGGGTGCAAATGCAAATTTTCGCCCCTCATCACAATAGTGATCGAAACAAGACTGTGTTTGACTAAGGTTATGTGTTTGCGCGTACCAAATGGGATCCAAATTTGCGTTTATTGCATCAGTTTCAGTTCGCCAACGACCGTCGGACGAAGTCGTACTTTCGTTCAGATAACGACCGAATTTATTATATTCGTATGCACGTCTTGTCTTCCGATCCGCAAAAAAAATTTTGAAAGACGTCGAGATTGAGTCGCCCTCAATTATTTGCAAGCGCCGACGGATTGATTTCGACAGTCCCATAATGCCTCCTAGATTCAACCTACGGTCCTATCCTTCTGTTGGCAGAAAAATCAACCCAGAATCTGTTGCTAACGGATGTGTCTCAAGTTTTTGGGACGACCAGAGTTGGCGACTTACTGGACGCACCTTTCCTGCGATCTCGGCAAATAGACGAAAACCAGACGTCGTGGTGCTGGCGAATTGCCGCTTGCGGGTCATGTTGGCGACCTCGATGCTGTCAAAAGTGGCCGAGGCGGATCCGAATGATTTGAACCCACACATGTGCAGGATGCGACGCTTGATGAACCGGCGATCCTGCTCGATCATGTTGTTCAAATACTTGGACCTGACTGTTTGGATTTTGGCTGGGCAGCCAAACCGAGTAAGTATTTTGTCACTTCTCGAATGCCCGCCGCGTTGAGCCCACTTTCGTCGATGACGATCTTGCACGGTAGACCGTTCACCTCAAGTGCGCGGGCAAAAATCTTCGTCGCAGCGACTTTATTCCGACGCTCGGACAACATGAAATCAAGGATATTTCCAGTTTTGTCTACGGCCCGATAGAGGTACATCCATTTGCCGCGAAAACGAATATATGTCTCGTCCATGCGCCAGGAACTCAGCATTGGGCGTTTCTTCGATTGCGCTCTCGTAGCAATCAACGGCGAACACTTCACAACCCACCTGTTGCGAGTCGCGTGGTCAACGCGAACACCGCGTTTGGCCATTATCTCTTCCAAAGCACGATAGGAAACCGTGTGCCGCAGGTAGGAGTACACAGCGTACAAAACCGCGTCCCCTGCGAAATGGCAACCTTTCAAGGAAATCATGCTGAAACCTGTTGGAAAACACTACGCGGACAACAAACGTCGGAATCTGCAGGCTCGTCGGCATGGTTGAAGGGTTCTGAAGGTGTAGACATAGCGCTCGGGTGTTTAGGTCTTTCCCTGAACGATCCGGTCCAGAACCATAGCGCACATCAAAATTGCCAGCCCGGCCAGAATTCCCTGTCCTACTGCAGCGTATTGCAAAGCGCTCAGAACGTCCTCGCCCAGTCCTTTCGCTCCAATCAGCGAGGCGATCACCACCATCGACAAACACATCAACAAAGTCTGATTGACGCCGGTCATGATCGATGGTGTGGCCAAGGGCAAATCCACTTTGAAGAGCAAAAAAACGCTTGCTGGCTCCATAGGCCGTGGCGGCCTCACGTATATCTGGGGGAACGCCGGCGATTCCCAAGGCTGTCAGGCGAATAACCGGTGGCATGCCAAAAACTAAGGTCGCAATAATTCCGGGCGGTTTTCCGATGCCGAAAAAAGCGATCACAGGGATTGGGTAAACAAAGGCAGGCATGGTCTGCATGAAGTCCAATATCGGCCGAACCATTGCATAGACTTTGGGTTTGCGTCCGCACCAAGGTCGATTTTCCGGACACCGACAGGCCCATCACGCAAAAAATCTCGCCTCTTTGTACGCTCAGATTGGCATCTGAAACGCCCAGCACACATTTTATAAGTACTGAGTATGGTAGGTTTGGACATGCCATCACGGGCTGCGGCCAGAGCTTCATTGGCGCGCGCTCCGAAAATTTTCTACACGCCGCTCAGCTCGACTACGGTGTCTTTGGCCATTCTGATCCTTCCTGACTGACCCAGACCGAGGCAAAAGGGGCGGAAAACCGCCCCCCAGCAAGATTACTGGATCATCCAGCCCGCAATTTTATCGGCATTTTCTTTGGCCCAAGCCGAAGTCACGTCGGCAGGCTCTGCCCCATTCACAATCTCCAAAGACTAGGCGTTCACGTCCTCGGCGGTCAACTGAATGTTGTTGAGAAGAGGCACCAACGCGGGCTGACGTTCCGCAAGGTTCGCCGACCAGCTGATATGTACCGTCATATCGGCGTAAGCAGAGGCTACACTGGGCTTCGCCTGCCAGTCCGGATCTTCGGCTGGCTGAACCATAACAAAGTTTGTCGGGTCGTGAGGCGGCTCTTCGAGCAACCGGATATCGTATGTGGCGAAATTCTGATGCGGACCGTAACAATATCCTACCCAAGGTTTACCTGCCTTGGAGGCGGCATCCAGGCCTGCCGTTGCAACAGCTTCGTCCGTTGATTGAAGTTCGAAAAAGTCGGCGAAGCCATAGTCCCGGGCGCGAATTGTCTCGGTATTGGTCGATTGCCAGCCCTGCGGCCCGATCCAGACCTCTCCTTTACCGTCGCCATTGGTGTCGAACAAGTCAGCGTTTGCCGGGTTGGCCAGATCATACACGGACTTGATCCCATGCTCGTCCATCGCGACACCTGTCACGCAATATCCTTGAATTGCGCTGAAAGGTTTGTCGGTTAGGGCAACGGATTCTTCTTGATCGATTTATTTGTCCGCCAGACCGGATTGGTTCGGCAACCAGGTTTCGGTCCAGATATCGATCTCGCCGTCGCCTCGGGCCATCGCTTCCCAAACAACAGGCACGGCAGTTGTTGTGACCATATCGACCTCCAACCCCAGTGCCTCTTCCATGATTGCTTTGACCGCATATGCGGTCGCTCGACCTGAAGCGTAGTTAGGATCGGGAATAACCACATCAGCGGCGATGGCTGCCATTGGGGCAAAACGCGAAACAGCGACAGAAAAGGGCATGACTTTGCGTTTCACGTGTCGGTTCCTCCTGTTTAGGATAACCAGCAGCCTTGCCTAGAAGCGGCGCATTGTATCGACTTTTTACACACCAGTAGCAAAAGTAATAAATTGCATTAAAGGGAGACGTGGTAATGTGGACTCCCATTCACATTTCTGAAGGCATTGGCGCGTGTAAATCGGCGGTTTTTCAGAAAAGGTTCAAGTTTTTTCCCGGAAAAATTGTGGAATTACTTCTGCAATATCGCTTTGAGTGAGATTGTCTGACAGAACCCTTTAGAACCGATTTATGATCTGTCTGTATTTTAGCGCCTTTGGCGAACACAGATCGTGTGGGTAGTCCGCACCATTTCAATTGGCCCGGTACACGGTGCGATTGAGGCCCAATACCTGTTTTGGGCACATTTTGTTCCTGTATTCGGTCGACTGCATGAGACAATAGGAAACGGTGGCCGCAAAAAAGAAAGAGCGGTGCAAATTTGCGCCGCTCCTTTATTCCTTCACCAATAGTTAGGCGGACTTCTGTTTCATTCGTTTGTTGGACGGATCAAATGGCGGCTTTTCCAGAATGGTCGCACCTCGACGTTGGCCCAGAATCTCGACCGACAAGTCGTCTTTCGCATTCCGATTACGAAGATAAGCCAAGGCAAGGGTTTTACCCGTTCTGTGTCCATAGGCGGCCGACGTGACAATGCCGACAACCCGAGACCCCTGAAGAACACCGTGTGCGTAATAAGGGTCTACATCGCCCGAATCCACCTCAAGCATAACCATCGCCCACCGATCATCTGCTTCCATACGGTTAGCCAGAGCCTCTTTTCCGATGAAATCATGATCCATCTTGATCAGTAAGCCTGCACCGGTTTCTGCCGGGGTGCGTTCGGTCGTGAAATCACCGCCCCAGGCGCAATACCCTTTCTCTAACCGCATGGCGTTCATCGCATAGGCACCAAAGAAGCCTAGCCCATGAGGCTTGCCTGCTTGCTCCAGAGCTTCAAACAGCGCGGGCATCTGATCGGCAGAGACATGCAGTTCCCATCCAAGCTCACCGACATAAGAGACACGAAGCGCGCGCACATTTATGCCTGCGACTGTGATCTCATGCACCGAAAGCCAGGGGAACCCTGCGTTCAGGTCGGCCTCGGTCAGCGCGGTAAGAACATCCCGCGATTTTGGCCCCATGAGACCCAGCACCCCAAAGTCATTGGTCACCCGGGTAATGGTCACATTGAACCCTTCGGACCGCGCATTCAGCAGATCATGATCCATCTCTTCAGCGGCCGCTGCCGACGTGAGGTAGATGTGATCATCAGACAGAACCGTGACGGTGAATTCAGATTGCGTGCCCCCGGCAGGGGTCAGAGCATGGGTCAGACCGATGCGGCCCACCTTCGGCGTGCGATTCGCACCGATGCGGTCAACAAACTTGCGCGCATCGGGGCCTTTGACGTCGAATTTTGAAAAGACCGACATATCCGCAAGACCAACAGCGTTGGTAACAGTTTCGCATTCCCGTGCAACCGGCTCGAACCAGTTTGACCGGCGGAAGCTTGGCACGGCTTCATCACCCGTTTTGTCCGAGAACCAGTTGGGCCGTTCCCAACCGTAAGCCGCACCCATCACGGCACCACGTTCGACCATCTTGTCGTGAATGGGGGAAAGCCGTTTGTTCCGGGCGGCCGGGCGTTCTTCGTGCGGATAGTGCACGCCGAATTGAAGGCCGAAACATTCGATCGCTTTTTCGACGCGATAGTCGCGGTCGGCCCAGCTGCCGAACCGGCGACTGTCCACGGCCAGTGCGTCCATTGGGGGCGCGCTATGGGTCATCCAATGAGCTAGGAACCAGCCTGATCCGCCGCCCTCCATCACGCCCATTGACGAGCCGGTCAACAGCCAGGCATTGGGCAGGCCATGCGCCGGACCGATCAACGGGTTGGCGTCAGGTGTAAAGGTGATCGGGCCGTTGACGACCGATTTGATACCACCGGTTTCCAGTGCCGGGATACGCTCCATTGCCATCATGATAATGTCTTCGACACGGTCCAGATCGGGCGGCATCAGATCGGCACCGAAATCGGGTGGACAACCATCGATTGACCAGGCTTCGGCGTTTTTCTCGTAGGGCCCAAGGATCAGCCCGTCGCGTTCCTGACGCACATACCAGCTTTCTTCTGGGTCGCGGATCATCGGCAATTCGGGCAGGCCTTGTACAATTCGGTCTGCCACGGCCTGAACCGTGTCGGTCACCAGATACTGGTGCAGAACCGGCACGGACGGAATGTTCAGCCCCATCATATGGCCGATTTCCCAACCCCAGGTTCCCGCTGCATTCACGATATGCTTGGCGTGGATAGTGGTCTTTTCTGTTTCTACAACCCATATGCCATTCTCATAACGGATTGAGGACACCGGGTTGTAGCGTAAGATCGTGGCTCCGTTCTGCCGGGCAACCTTGGCCATCGCGTTGGTCGCGAGCGTCGGGTCAACATGGCCGTCATCGGGCTCATAGATCCCGCCCAGCAATCCATCGGTCCGGGCCAGCGGGTGCAGCCGTTCGACATCATCAGGCGTCAGCATCTGCAGATCGTACCCGGTAAAGCGGCTCAGGCCTGCGACATGCTCGAACTCATCCATCCGATCCGGGTTTGACGTGATCCGCATTGCGCCGGACCGGTGGAAACCACAGGTGTCGCCTGTTTCTTGGGGCAGAATGTCGCGATACAACCTGACCGAGGTGGCCCGAAGCTCCTGAATGGTTGGGTTGTGGGCGAAATGTGTACACAACCCGGCTGCGTGCCAGGTCGATCCGTGCGTTAGGTCGTTCTTTTCCGTCAGAACAATGTCTTTCCACCCGGCCTTCGCCAAATGATACATGAGTGACACGCCCATCGCGCCGCCACCGATAATGAGGACCTGTGCATTGGTGGTGCTCATCCCCGCATCCTTTCACCTTTTGGATCAAAGGGCACACGCGGCAATACAGTGGCTGTATGGCGCTTCCCTGCGATTTCGATTTCAAACTTCCGTTCACATGTCGCCGAGAGCTTTTCACCCTGAGCGATCTCGATCATCCCAAGGGCAAGCGTCTGTCCGGTTCTCACACCGCGCGCACCACTTGTAGTCATTCCCACAACACGGCCATTTTCCCAAATTGGTTCGTCATGCAGAACCAGTGGATGCGATGGCAGATCGAACATCACCTGTTTGCGGGTCAACCCCTGTTCCTTTTGCTGCAACAGGGCTTCTTTCCCAAGAAAATCCTTGCTCCAGTCGATCGCAAAGCCAAGACCAGCTTCAAGCGGCGTGATTTCTGGCCCAAGGTCGTGACCCCAGTGCTTGAACCCTTTCTCGATTCTGCACCCGTCCAGAGAGAAATGGCCCAACGGCCGTGCGCCAGCCGCATAAAGCGCATCAAAAGCCGGTCCGGCCAAATGATTGGCCACCGAAAGTTCCCATCCGAGTTCGCCCACAAAACTGACGCGCGTCGCAGTCGCTGGTCGTTCTGCGACGGTCACTTTCTTGAAGGTCGAGAAGGCGAAGTCATCCCAGTCATTCGGTGACAGAGATTTCAGCAAGCCCCTCGATCCGGCGCCCATCACACCAATGACGACTTCTGTGTCGGTCATGTCTTCGACCGAAACATTGCGCCCGGTACTGTGGCGGCGCAACCATGCCATGTTTTTTTGCCGGATTGCAGCGCCAGAGGTCATCCGAAAATGATCCTTAGCAATGCGCGCGATGGTGACGTCGGCTTCGGTTCCACCCTTGGCATTGGTAATCGGTGTATAAACAGCCCGGCCCGGAGCAACGTCTACGTTGGCCGTCGCAAGAAACTGCGTCAGTTCCAGCGCATCCGGACCCTTGATGTCGAACTTGCCAAAAGGTGACAGATCAACCAGCGCAGCGCCATCTTGCATTTGGGCCGCTTCGCGTACCGCGATGGGATACCAAGGTTGATCACCGACCGAGTAGGGCAGGTTTTTTTCACTGTCGTCTCTGGCGTACCAAAGCCCGCGCTCCCAACCAGCGGTCAGACCGAACTGCGCGCCAGCGGCCTCCCAACGGTCATGCAACACCGACTTGCGAAGGCCGCGTCCCGCCTTCGGCTGCTTGAATGGCCAATGAAGGGTAAACGCATCGCTAACGGCCTCTTCCATGCGCGCTTTGATATGTTCATTCGATGCGGTCAGCGGATCGACGCGTGCTATATCGACCTCCCATAAATCCATGGGCGGCTCGCCATCTATTATCCAGTCAGCCAGAACACGACCAATACCCGCCGAAGACATGACACCGACCGAGTTCATCCCGGCGGCCACGAAAAGTCCGTCAACTTCGGGTGTCTGGCCAATCAGCGGCTTGGTGTCAGCTGTGAAGCTCTCGGGTCCGTTCATAAAGTGCTGGATGCCGGCCTCGGCCAGTGCGGGCACGAGTGTCAGCGCCGCTTTCATGAACGGCATAAACTGATCCCAATCTTCCGGCATCTCAAGGAATGGGCGATCTCCTTCCGGGCCAAAAGCATCCCACACCTTGGCGTCGGGTTCGAACCCGCCGATCACCAATTTGCCCGCGTCGCCCTTGACATAAATCCCGCGATCCAGATCTCGCAGAACAGGGTAGGGATTGGGCAGCCCGTCCATCGGTTCAGTGACAATGTACATATGCTCGACTGCTTGAAGCGGAAGTGCGATCCCGGCCGCATCAGCCAAGCGTTTTGACCAGGCACCGGCACACAACGCGACCTGATCGGCCAATATTTCGGACTCATCCGCCAGGCACACGCCCTTGGCGGTACCATTTTCGATCAGCAGATCGGCAACCCGAACGTTTTCCCGGATATCGACGCCCTGCGCCCGCGCGGCCTTTGCATAGGCCATGCAAAGATCCACCGGGTTAACATTAGCATCCTCTGCCACCGCCAACGCGCCAACGATACCATCTGTGTCCAGTCCCGGCACGGCGTTCCGAACAGCTTCGGCAGTCATAATTGACGGTGTCAGACCAAAATGTCGCCCCAGTGCGGATATACGATGAAGTTCATCCATGCGCGCTTCTTCACGCGCCAGCCAGAACCCTCCGGTTTTTCGGTAGCCCGTGGACAAGCCGGTCTGTTCTTCGAGCTTGGGAAACAGCTCTCCGGCGTACATGGCCAGTTGGGTCATGTTGGGGGTCGCCCGCAACGGGCCAACAATGCCTGCGGCATGCCAGGATGTTCCGGATGTCAGTTGGTTCCGCTCTAACAGCGTGACTTTGGCCCGGCCAGCAAGGTGATAGGCCAGCCCAAGACCGATGGCGCCGCCGCCTATAATTACAACGTGATTCATAGCGCCTCTCAATTCGCCGATGCTTTTGCTGGACCTATCGGAGCATTGGGCAAGATAGGGTAGCGGTTATTTGGAAAGCCTGCTGGTATTCAGGGGAAAAGAAAATGTTGGGTTTGCGGTCTAAGACGGTGGAGCTTTTACTAGACATGTATTTCACAGAACATGAGGGCTAATGCCGAAGTGGCGTGAAAAGCATCGGGCGAAGTGCGATGGAGTTCCAAACCCGTTTGCCATGGATACTTCGATTATAGACATCGTCGTCTGTTCAATCTGAGCCTTTGCTCGGGTGACCCTTCTCGACATATAGTATCTCCCCGGCGATATCCTGTAGTGTCGCTGAAACTGGCGCTCCAAGTGGCGAACGCTGTAGCCCGCAATCCGGGCGACTTCGGAAAGAGGCACCGGGGAGGCCAGATTTTCCTCAATTACCGAGACTGCAGCGATAAGGCCTTTGTGCCTGGCCCCAGTGCGCCGTTCCAGCGGGCGGCGTTGCGGGGAATCTTCATACCGTATGCCATCCTTGATCAGATGATCCGAGATACGGCCAGCAAATGACCATCCGTGATCGTTGGCAATGCAATGAAGCAAGACATCAAAAGTCGCCAAAAACCCAGCAGAGGTTACGATGCCTTTGGATTTGTGAAACAGCTTCTGGTTCGTTTTCGTCGCAAATTCCGTAGCCTGGGATTTGTACTGCCAGTGGGCACTGACTTCCGCCTGATCGAGCACATTCAAATCTGTCAACATGTCAACGGCGGTTGACAGTGCAAAGATGCTCCGGGCAAACCGGCGCTTTGAAACAACGATACGCCGAATGGCCTGACGGTTTATCTCGGTTGGTTGGCACCCGACAAAAACAAGATAGTCTGTAGTTCCGTCGAAAGCTTCAGCGCAGTTGGTTTCCACCGCCAGATTTGACGCGGAACAAATGGAGCCACCCTGTTCAGAAGTCACGATTGGATTGTACGCGAGACCTTGCAGGAGATCGTTCGCAGACGCAAAAATATCTAAACATGCGGCAAGTTCAGTCAGCGGGAAACCCGGCAGAACTACGATCATCACGTTTTGAGTAAAAATCGATTCCTTTGTCTTCTGGGCGTCGTTTGGCTCGTACCGGGTTGGTGCAACTTTCTGGTAACCATCAACATGATTTCGCAATCTCATGTTCATGATTAAACCTTTCCTTTTCTGGTTAGCTGAGGCCCGTGCAGAAACATCCGCGGAGGATATTATGGTTGACTTTTTGAGGGGGCCGATCAAGGACAGCAGAAGATAATAAGAAAAATTAATGAAGGTTATCAGAAAATGAAAAAAAAGCAGGCGGAGGCGGATATCAATGTTTTGAGGGCGCTTGAGGTTTTCATGGCAGTCTCAGATGCTCGACATATAAGCGCCGCAGCGGCGGCACTGGGTTTGACGCAACCTGCCGTGTCTCAGCAGATTAAGAAACTGGAATGGGCGCTGCACACGCAGCTATTCGATCGCACCCGTCGACCATTGGAACTGACGCATTCAGGGCAGATTCTGAAACGCCGCGCTTTTCGAATTCTGAATGAAGTCGAGGACTTGAGAGCCGATTTGCGCTATTTGGAATCAAGTTCGATTCCGGTTCTGAGGGTAGGGCTTCTGGCTTCCATCGCCACGTCGTTGACTACGGGCCTTCTGGATATGGTTCGGGATGAGTTGAAGATACCGGAACTCAGTCTTTCAGCCGGGCTTGGAACCGACCATCAGATCGCTCTGAACACTCGGGCGGTGGATGTTGTTGTTACCTCTGATCCTCAGTTCGATGTGTCTGAATACCAGTGTATCCCCGTTTTGGAAGAGCCCTTTTTTCTGGTTCTGCCTGGATCGTATAGTGGACCATCGGACAATATTCACAAAATTTGCAAAGACCTATCGCTGGTTCGTTTCAGCGCGGATGCTCCGGTTGGGCGGCGAACCGATCAGCATCTCCAACGTTGTCGGGTAGATTTGCCACGGTCAATGGAAGCAGATCGTGCATCGATGATCGTAGCCGGTGTTGTGACCGGTCAGTGTTTCGCTATTCTGACGCCGAGCCTGTTAATTGATGCCGTGGCCGAAGGAATGGACTTGCGGATTGAACCGCTTCCATTGCCGGGGTTCACCCGCTCAATCCTTACTATTTCACGGGCAGGCGAACTTGGCGACATTCCACAACAGCTTGCTGTAGAAAGTTCGCGACTTTTGCGAGAGCAATTTGTTACACGGCTTTCCGGTGTTGCGGATCAAGTCCTGCATCACTGCTAATATGCATTATAATCTTTCCTAATTTTAGACAAAAAGCCTGTGCCTGCGCTGATATAGTTGCCACTTTCTTTCGGACCCGTGAAAAGTGCGGAGGGCAAGGATGGCACGAACAACAAACAGGCGCTCGGGGCGGCGCGAACGCATGGCAGCCCGAGCTGCGAAGCAAGCTTCTGCAGCCCCATATACCATTCGTCGGATCGGCAAGGTCAGCCTTGTTGACGATGAATCCATTGCCATTATCGAACGCAATGCTGATCGTATTCTGGATGAGATCGGCATGGACTTCCGGGGTGACCCGGACACACTAGCGCTGTTCAAGAAGCACGGCGCGCGTGTCGATGGGGAGCGGGTGCGCTTTGATCCGGGCTGGTGTCGCGAAAAGATAAAAACGGCCCCTTCTGTTTTTACACAACACGCCCGCAATCCAGCGCGCTCGATCCAAATTGGGGGTGACGCGCAGGTTTATGCCCCAAGCTTTGGCCCTCCGTTCGTGCACGACATGGAAAACGGCCGTCGTTATGCGACGATCGAGGATTTCCAAAACATCACCAAACTGTACCACCAGTTGGGCTCGATAAATCACTCGGGCGGTGTTGTGGTTGAGCCTGTCGATATTCCCGTGCCAGTGCGCCACCTTCATATGACGCATACCCACCTGACTATGAACGACAAGCCATTCATGGGCGCTGTAACAGCGCCTGAGCGTGCGCGCGACACAATCGAAATGTGCCGCATCGCAATGGGGCGCGAGTTTGTCGATCAGAATTGTGTATTGTATTCGGTGGTAAACACCAACGCACCGTTGGTTATGGATGAAACCATGCTTTGGGCACTGAAGGAATATGCCCAGGCCGGTCAGTGTACTGTTGTGTCGCCTTTCGTTCTGGGGGGTGCGATGTCTCCGGTTTCCGTGGCGGCGACCTTGTCGCAGGTGTTGGCCGAAGTGATGGCCTCTGTTGCACTGATTCAGCTGATCCGCCCGGGTGCCCCGGCCGCATTTGGTACGTTCTTCTCTCCGATCAGCCTGAAAACCGGAGCTCCGACTTTTGGCACACCCGAGGGAACTCAGTTTCAGATGTGCGCCAAAACTCTGGCCGACCGGTTGGGACTACCTTTCCACTCGGTTGGCGGTCTGACCGCCTCCAAGATTCCCGATGCACAAGCCGGGTATGAAAGCCAGACCCAGCTGATGGGGGCAACCATGGCGGGTGTGAACTTTATCATTCACGCGACCGGGTGTCTCGAAGGGCTTCTGACAACGGGCTATGAAAAAATTGTCATGGATGCGGATCGCTGTTCAGCCATGCAACGATTTACGCAAGGTGTGGACTTCTCGGAAGCCGCGCAGGCAATGGATGCCTTTTTTGAGGTTGAGCCCGGAGGTCACTTCCTTGGCGCCCAGCACACTCAGGACAATTTCGAAAGCGCCTTCTGGATGGGGGAAATGTCCGACAACGGAACCTATGAACAATGGCATGCCGAAGGCGGTCTGTGGCAGCACGAACGCGCCAGCGCCCGGGTCAAGCAATTGATCGAAGAGTACGAAGCACCGGCCATGGATGCCGGTATCCGAGAAGCACTTGATGATTTCATCGCCCGTCGCAGCCGGGAAATTGAAGGAGAACAGCCATGAACATGCAAACCGACTGGACCCTGAACGACACCGCCCGGCGGCGTGATAACTTTTATGCCGCCAGTCAGCGAAAGTTCGTTCCTTTCAAGGATCCGATGGTCTTCAAAAAAGGATCGATGCAGTACCTTTGGGACGTCGAAGGCCGGAAATACACCGACCTTTTGGGGATGAACGTTTGCATTTCGGTTGGTCACAGCCACCCGAAAGTTGTTGCCGCCGCCATGGAGCAGGCACAGGAACTGACGCATTGCACAACAATGTTCTATCACCCGGTGCCCGCGCATTTCGCCGAAGAACTGGCGGCTACCATGCCGAACCCAAATGGCGACATTGAATGGGTCGTGCACTTTACCAACTCGGGTTCAGAGGCGGTCGATCTGGCGATGACTATGGCGCGCAGCTATACCGGTAATCTGGACCTGCTCGCGCTGCGTTCAGCCTATCATGGTCCGACCGCTGCAGCTCAGTCGATCACCGGTATTTCCGGCTGGCGTCACCCGGGCATGCCGGGCAACGTGGCCTTTGTTCCGGACCCGCATCAGTACCGCGGCATCTTCGGCGAAAATGCCGGGGCCGAACCCTATCTTGATGAGATTGACCGCACCATCCACGCGGCCACTTCGGGCCAGGTTGCGGGCATCTTCATTGAAAGCGTGCAAGGCTATGGCGGCATCGTAGAAATGCCCAAAGGTTATATGACCGGCGCTGCCGAACGCGTTCGCGCCAAAGGTGGTCTGTTGATTGCCGATGAAGTTCAGGCAGGGTTTGGCCGCACCGGAGATCACATGTGGGGGTTCGAGGCCGACGGCGTCATTCCCGACATCGTAGTCATGGCTAAAGGCATCGGCAACGGGTTCCCCTTGGGTGCCGTGGTCGCACGCAAAGAGATCGCCGCGCCAATGGCGGAAAAGTTTATGTTCCACACCTATGGCGCCAACCCGACCTCTTGCGCGGCAAGTCGAGCGGTCCTGCAGGTGATCAAAGAGGACAATGTCCGCGAAAACGCACGAGACGTCGGTGCCGCTTTGCTGGAACGTCTACATGCGCTGAAGAACAAATACGAAGTCATCGGCGATGTTCGTGGACGTGGCCTGATGCTGGCCATTGAAATGGTTAAAGACCGTAAAACCAAAGAGCCGGATCCGCAGACAACCGCGGCTGTGTTCGAAGCCACGCGGGAAAATGGGATCATTCTGTCGAAATCAGGCGCGTATCAGTCCTGCTTGCGCATGGTTCCGCCCATGTGTTTGTCGATGGCAGATGTTGAACAGGCTTACGAGGCGCTGGATCAGGCATTCGGCAGTCTTTAAAAGCCAGGGTGGTTAACAAAATCACGGTAGTCAGGCCGGGGGAAATAACTCCGGGCTGACACCAACTGATTGTTCAATAGAGAGGAAACAACAGACTCTGTTTCGGTTCTTCAATGGGGTTATTCAAAGGCTTATCCTTAACCAAGCGGCTCCCGAAAATATTTCTGCAGGGCATGCGGATTGTTTCAACAACAACGTTCGTTGTTTGCGAGTTGAGCGTTCCTAATCGCTTAGAAGGGTATGGCCCCTCCGTTACATGTTCCTCGGTCAGATCAGAGAACGATGTATCGTTTCGGTCTGAGTCGTTAGAGCCCCCTGATCGTCGTTGATGCAGTCACTTCGGTGTTTCCCGCCGACTAGTTACCATTTGCATCATGGCGCCCCTGCGGGAGCTTCGTATTTTGGGGTCAAGAGCCGGTCCGTATCGAGGTCGGCGCAAGTCAGGAAGGAACTTGACTGCAAACCGCACATCTCTTCCCGATCACCGAGTTGTATGTATCTTATGACTCGGCTCAAAAGCTGAAGACCGAAGCGGCCGACCTGACCAGCTGGGATCTGAGCCCGCGTCAGATCTGCGATCTGGAGCTTCTGATGAATGGCGGGTTCAACCCGCTCAAGGGATTCCTGTCCGAAGCGGACTACGACAACGTCGTCGAAAACATGCGTCTGGCCAACGGCACTCTGTGGCCGACGCCGATCATGCTGGACGTCAGCGAAGAGTTTGCCGACGGAATCGAGCTGGGTCAGGATATCGCCCTGCGCGATCAGGAAGGTGTGATCCTCGGCACCATG